>JASFGN010000037.1:0-10428 GCA_050123735.1 Desulfobacterales bacterium
GTCATCAATGCCGATCCGGACGCCATCGCCAGCGCAATGGCCGTAAGGCGTCTGCTATGGCGCAAAGTGCCCAACGTGACCATTTCCAATATTAATATCATCAATCGACCGGACAATTTGGCCATGGTTCGGCTGCTGGGTGTAAACCTGATTCCCTTCGCCGACATTCAGGTGGATAAGTTCAGCCGGGTAGTCATTGTCGACTCCCAGCCGGATCATAACGAAATTATGTCGAATCTTGATACGCATGTCATTATTGACCACCATCCGGATTCGGGTTGCAAGGCACCCTATGTGGATATTCGGCCCCAATATGGCGCCACATCCACTATTTTGACCGAATATCTGCGTTCGGCCAAGATACAACCGTCAAGCAAACTGGCAACCGGTCTGTATCATGGCATAAAAACCGATACCAATGATTTTAAAGGAAAAACGCAAATCGAAGATGTGCGTGCTTTTCAATATTTATTTAACTACGCCAATATCCATTTGGCCCGCAAAATTGAACAGGCTGACCTTCGATTTGATCTTTTGAAATATTTTAAGATCGCTTTGCAGAATATGCGCCGTCGGAAGGGAAAAGTCTATGTGCATCTGGGAAACGTGGTCAACCCGGATGTTTGCGTGTTGATTGCCGACTTCTTTATGCGCGTCAATACCGTCACCTGGAGCATTGTTTCCGGATTCTGCGAAAAAAAATTAATCATCATATTTCGGAACGACGGGATCCGTAAAAACGCCGGTCAGGTCGCCAAAGAAGGGTTTGGTACGCTGGGAAATGCCGGCGGCCACAAGAACATGGCCAGGGCAGAAATTGGGCTCGGCGAGCTTAAAGATCAAGTGGATGTAAAAGACGATAAAAAGATGCTGTCCTGGATTATTGGGCGGACGGCCCGCCGCGCAGAACCAAAGTAGCCCATTTTGTTAATGGTTATTTGTTATTCGTTATTAGTAAGAACAGCCCATGCAGGCGAATCAAAAAAATAACAAATAACTTATTGTTCAAGGGACAACAGATTGAGGCATTTGATATGACTGTTGAAAATACCGGCATAACGGTAACCATCCTGGGCTCGGGAACGTGTGTGCCGTCGTTGATGCGCAGTTCGTGTTCGGTTTTTATGAAGGTCGGATCTTCAAAAATATTGTTTGACAGCGGTCCGGGTACCATGCGACGCCTCCTGGAAGCCGATACGACCATTTTTGATTTAACCCATATTTTCTACAGCCATTTTCATCCCGACCACACGGGCGAATTTGTTCCCCTCATTTTTGCCACCAAATACCCGGACGGCAGTCGTCGCAAAAGGCCCCTGACGGTGGCCGGCGGCTCCGGTTTGCTGGATTTTTACAAAGGGTTAAAAGAGGTCTATGGACACTGGATCGAGCTTACTCCCGGCCTGATGGAGATCATTGAATTCGACAACCAAAATGCTGATGCGATTACGTTCGAAGATTTTTCCGCGTACACGGCACCGGTGAAACATAACCCGGAAAGCATTGCCTTTCGGATTACCAGCCCTGATGGGTTCTCCGTTGTTTACACCGGGGATACGGATTACAGTGAAACGATCATCGATCTTGCAAAAGATACGGACCTGTTGATCTGTGAGTGCGCCCTTCCGGACAAATTGCGGGCGCCCGGCCATTTGACGCCTTCGCTGGCAGGAGAACTGGCAACCAAGGCCGGCGTTGGCAATCTGGTCTTGACCCACTTTTATCCGGAATGTGATGAAGCAGACATTGCAGCCGAATGCCGCAAGACCTACAGCGGCCATCTCGTTCTGGCCGATGACCTCATGGAATTGGAAGTCCGTTGAATTGGTTCGATTGGTTTAATTCGTATTATTTGTTCTTGTCTGTGTACACATCAAGCCAAATAGATCTAATTTTTTAGCCAATAAAACCAATTAGACCCATAAAACAAATACAACAAACCATGAAATATTACCCTGCAAACCTGAATATCCAAAACCGAAATTGTCTGGTTGTCGGTGGCGGTGGGGTGGGCACCCGTAAGGTGATTAGCCTGCTGGATTGCGGGGCCCGGGTGACGGTCGTCAGCCCCGATCCAACACCGCGGTTGAAAAAACTGGCCGCAGAGGGATCGATCCAATTAAAAGAGCGCTCTTACAGCAGCGCTGACCTCAACAAAATGTTTCTGGTGATCGGCGCCACCGACGATGAAAATTTAAACCGGCGAATCAGCACAGATGCCGAGCGTGTCAACATCCTGTGTAACATTGCCGACCGACCCGAGGTGTGTAATTTTATCCTGCCGGCCATCGTCCGTCGCGGAGATCTGACAATAACGATTTCCACGTCAGGCAAAAGCCCGGCACTGGCAAAGCGGCTGCGACTCGACCTGGAAGAACAATTCGGTAAAGAATATGCCGATTTTTTACAACTAATGGGGGCCATTCGAGACAAACTACTAAGTCAGGCCCATGCGCCCGAGGCGCATAAGGCCTTATTTAATCAATTGATTGACAAAGATCTCATCGGACGGATCAAAGCCGGCAACACCAATGACATCAATGCCCTGCTGCATGACGTATTGGGAGAAGGCTTTAACATCGAAGATCTATTATAAATCGGAGTGTGAATGGAATCGATAATCCTCGTTAGCATCGTACTGTACCTGCTAAGCTCGGTCAGCTATTTCGCCTATCTATTTGTTCAAAAAGACTACCTGCAACGCACGGGTTTTTTTCTGCTGTTGATCGGTTTCCTGTTTCATACCCTGACCATCGTTTACGGCTTTATGCACAGCGGCCATTTACCGGTCAGCAACATGCATGAAACGCTTTCCTTTGCCGGTTGGGCAATCGCCGGTGTGTTTTTGGGCATTACCATTAAATTTAACTTAAAAGTATTGGGAATATTTGCTGCCCCCATTCTGACGGTGATGATGATCGCCGCCTCGCAATTTCCCGATGCGCCCGCTGCGACAACCAAAATTTTTAAAAGTTTTTGGCTGGTCAGCCATGTAACCGTTATCTTTATCGGAGAAGCAGCGTTTGCCCTGGCCTGCGGATTGGGAATTTTGTATCTGCTTCAAGAAAACGAAATCAAAACAAAGAAACATCGCTTCTTTTTTAAACGGCTACCATCGCTGGAAATGATGGATAACATCAGCTATGTCTGCATCGTGGTGGGCTTTGCCATGCTCACGCTGGGATTGATCACCGGCTTTGTTTATGCCAAAGCCGTCTGGGGCCGCTTCTGGAGCTGGGATCCCAAAGAGGTCTGGGCCGGAATTACCTGGCTGTTTTATGCCGTTTTGCTGCATGGGCGCTTGACCGTCGGGTGGCGCGGAAGACGCTCGGCCATTATGGCCATCTTCGGCTTCGGGGTGCTGATTTTTACATTTTTAGGCGTCAATCTCTTTATGGAAGGGCACCATGAGGAGTTCACAAAATTTTGAATTTCAATCGTTTGAAATTCAGATTTGTTTCGCATTTCGATATTCGGATTTCGGATTTAAACTAATCTATAACCGAATGAAGGCCTGAACGGCTCAAATTATTTAGCTGTTCAGTTAATGGCCAGATAAAACATGCTGGATATCGTCTTACTGGGCATAAATCATAACACCGCTCCGGTTGAGCTGCGGGAGTGTATTGCCTTTACAGCGGAGCAGTCGAAATCCGCCCTGCATTTACTCATGCGAAACGCATTCATCAAGGAATCCTTGCTTTTTTCAACCTGCAACCGGGTGGAAGTTCTGGTGGTTACAGACGACAGCGCCCGGGCCGTGGCTGAAACCAAAAATTTCATCGCCGAATTTAACAAAATCCCGCTGGAACAATTCGAAAGCGCCCTTTATGTCCATCGGGGCGATGAAGCGGTGCGACATGTGTTTCGGGTTGCAGCCAGTCTGGATTCCATGGTTGTCGGCGAACCTCAAATTCTGGGCCAGATAAAAGCAGCCTACCGAACCGCTACTGAAGAAAAAACCTCAGGTGTCATTTTAAATCGCCTTTTGCACCGCACCTTCTTTGTCGCCAAAAAGATCCGTTCTGAAACCGGCATAGGCGACCGCGCCGTTTCCATCAGCTATGCCGCCGTTGAGCTTGCCCGCAAAATTTTTACTGTACTGGAAGGTAAAAAAGTGTTGCTCATCGGCGCCGGTGAAATGGCTGAATTGGCGGTTGAGCACCTTATCCGCTGCAAGGTTGATCAGGTCTGGGTCGCCAATCGAACATTTGAAACCGGTGTTGAAATGGCAACGCAGTTCAACGGCCAGGCCATCCGGTTCGAGGAAATCCCTGACAGTTTAAAAACGGTCGATATTATTATCAGTTCGACCGGTGCGCCTGAATATGTGATCCGACCCGATCAGGTCAAAGGCATCATTCGTAAACGCAAAAATCGACCGCTTTTCTTTATTGATATTGCCGTGCCCCGGGACATCGACCCGGACATTAACCGGCTTGCAAACTCTTATGTGTATGATATCGATGACTTGAAGGGAATCATAGATGAAAACATCGAAGATCGCCAAAGGGAGGCTATTAAGGGCGAACGCATTGTGGATGAGGCGGTGATTCGCTTTCGGGCATGGTATGAAAGCCTGGAGGTGGTTCCGACCATTATCGCTTTGCGAAAAAAAATGACCGCGATTGCCGAAGCGGAACTGAAAAAGACCCTGCAAACCAGCATGATATCAGAGCAGGAAGCCAGGGCCGTTCGTAAAATGGCCCAATCGCTCATCAATAAAATTCTGCACGATCCCACCCGGTTTTTGAAACGAGAAGGGATGCGCGAAGACAAATCATTTTATATTGATTCGGTTCGCAAGCTGTTTAACTTAGATGAATAAAACAGTCCGTGGTCCGCGGTCCGTGGTCCGTAAGAAAATCATTGCGTCATGATGACAGGTTGGGCACAATAACCCCCGGTGGTTATTTAATTTTGGATATGCAACGGACAACGGACAAATAAATCCGGAGGATTTATATGGGCAAAACAGCATTTCTATTCCCCGGTCAGGGGTCACAGAGCGTCGGCATGGGCGCAGAATTTTATCAGGAATATGAAGTTGTGCGCGAAATCTTTGACATGGCCGAGGAAACGGTCAAAATGCACATTGCAAACCTCTGTTTCAAGGGCCCCATGGAAGATTTGACCCAGACGGTTAATCTGCAGCCGGCCGTGACAACGGTTAACCTGGCATGTCTGGCGGTTTTAAAAAAAGAAGGCGTTGCCTATGATTTTTGCGCCGGCCACAGCCTGGGAGAGTATAGCGCTTTAAATGCCGCTGAGGTGGTATCGGCTGAAGATACCATCAAGCTGGTATATCACAGGGGCTCGCTCATGCATCGCGAATCTCTTAAAAACAAAGGAGCAATGCATGCCATTGTCGGGCTTCCCATAGACGGAGTGGCGGCATTAGTCTCCGAAATTCAGTCACAGGGCATTGTATCGGTGGCCAACCACAATAGCGAATTGCAGATTGTTATCACCGGTTCACCGGAATCCGTTGAGCAGGTTTCAGAGCTGGCCGGCCAGAAGGGCGCCAAAGCCATACCCCTTAAGGTCAGCGGCGCCTGGCACAGTGAGCTGATAAGGGGTGCAGAAGAGGAGTTCAATACCCTTCTTTCCGAAATCAATTTTCATCACCCCGACAAAACCCTGGTTTTAAATGTGACCGGCGAAATGGCCACCGACGCAGATGAAATCAAAAATGGTATGCAGCGACAGCTGTGCAGTCCGGTTAAATGGTATGATGCCGTGAATACATTGATACAGCAAAAGATGGATACGTTCGTGGAAGTCGGGCCGGGAAGGGTCCTGACCGGCCTGTTAAAAAAGATCATACCATCGGATTATCCTGCTAAAATCTACAATGTCAGCGGTATGAAACAGCTTGAAAAGTTTTTACAGGAAAACGTATAAGTTGCTAAAATAGAAGATTTTTTCTTTATTCAGGCTCATATCACCAAAAATATTCATCGGTAAATGACGATCATATGTTGTCGCCTGAGGGCCAAGGTGGTATAATTGGCAAAACGCTAAAAAAAACAATTAAGGCTTTACAGGCAAATTGAGTTGTGGTAGTGAAATCAATTTTTGAAAGTTCCTATCAGCACCGGAAAGACCAGGGGTTTTGTTATGAAAAAGAAAGATAAAGAATATTTTAGAAAATTGCTCACAGATTGGTTGGAAGAACTTTTGGACCAGGCTGGTGATACGGTGTCCGGTATGACGGTACCGAAAGAGAATTTTCCGGACCCGACCGATCGTGCCGCACTTGAAGCCGATCGCAATTTTATGCTGCGAATACGCGATAGAGAACATAAATTGATTAAAAAAATCAAAGAGGCCATCGCCCGCCTTGAAAATGATACCTACGGCATTTGCGATTCGTGCGGCGAAGATATCTCTTTAAAAAGACTAAAAGCGCGACCGGTTACAACCCAATGTATTGACTGTAAATCCAAAGAGGAGGCGTTAGAAAAGGCTCTTGGATTATAATAACCATCTGGGGATAGATCTTCACATACACTCATCCGCCTCAGATGGCTCCCTGTCACCAGCCGCAATCATCGAACATGCCCTGAAGCTCAATCTTGCAGCGATTGCCATAACGGACCATGATTCAATCGATGGATCCAAGGAGGCCCTGCGGAGCGGTGTACCCCCTTCTTTACATTTTTTAACCGGTGTCGAGATCAGCGCAGCCTATCCCCCCTTTTTTCCGGGTTCCGGCAGTTTCCATATCCTGGGTTATGGCATTCGCCTTGACGATCCGGTTTTGAATCAAACGCTCACAAAACTCCAGGAAGTTAGAAAAAACCGTAATCCTAAAATTGTCAAACGCCTGAACGAACTGGGCTTCCCGATTTCATTGAAAGACGTCCAGCAGATCGGGGGTGAAGGCCAGATCGGCAGACCGCATATCGCCCTTACCCTGAAGGAGAAGGGCTACGTGGCGTCCATTGGCGAAGCCTTCGATAAATTATTAGGGGCCCAGAAGCCTGCATATGTCGGAAAAGAGCGCCTTGGATGTAAGGAAACGATTGAAATGATCCGCGCTGCCGGAGGCATCGCCGCGCTGGCCCACCCGGGTCTGCTGGAAATTGGAGATAAAAGCCAGCTGAAAACACTCATCCAGAATTTGATCAACCTCGGTATGGGCGCCATTGAAGTGTATTATCCGCAGCACACTGCTGAGCAGACAGGGCAATTTGCGCGTCTGGCAAAACAATATGACCTGCTCATGACCGGGGGAACAGATTTTCACGGTGCCTTAACGCCGGAAATTCGAATGGGATCGGGCAAGGGAAACCTGTTTGTTCCCTATCATATTTATGACGCATTGATGGGCGCCTTATCAAAAGCTTAGAATATGGATACTGCAAATTCGATCGATATCGAACAAAAATTAGGGTATCAGTTTCAATCAAAAGAGCTGCTCGCCGAGGCCCTGCGACACAGCTCCTATGTCAATGAACAGCCGGCGTCAGATCTGCGGGACAATGAGCGCCTCGAGTTTCTGGGAGACGCGGTCTTAAACCTGATCGTCGGCCATATGCTGATGGAACGCTATCCGCAAATGAAAGAAGGCGAGCTTTCCAGAACCCGGGCCAATCTGGTTAATGAGACCCAGCTGGCCACTATGGCGCGCGCCATCGGGTTGGGATCTGCTCTTCAACTGGGCAAAGGCGAGATTCAAACCGATGGCATGGAGAAAAATTCTATCCTGGCCGGAGCGTACGAAGCCTTAATCGCTGCACTTTACCTGGACAGTGGCTTTAAAGCCACCTTCAGCATCATCGAAAAGAATTTTGTGCCCATTGTCGATCAGGTTCAATCGGCAAGTGATAGCCATGACTACAAAAGCCGTCTGCAGGAATGGGTTCAGGAAAAACACAGCGCCATACCCAATTATACGGTCATCAACGAAAAGGGACCGGATCACGACAAGACCTTCTGGGTATCGGTAACGGTTTTTGGGATTGAAGCGCAGGGCAGCGGCAAAAACAAGAAAGCCGCCGAACAGGATGCGGCCCGTAAAGCGCTGGAGATTCTTGAGGAAGAATTTTGATCCTTCCAAGCGGCCTAGGCCAATTTTATACGTTCTGCGTTCTTTCTTTAGCTGCTGGCTTCTTGCTTCTGGCTGTCAGGAGCCTGTGACTGCATATTCGCATTAAATCAAAGGGCCTTCACTCTTGAGCGCTCGTTTGAAACCGATTACAAAAAATGATCGAGAACCCGCCACAACTAAAGGCCAGTCGCCTGGGGCCAGCAGCCAGCAGCCAGTCACCAGTAGCCAGTGACCAGAGACCAGAGGCCAGAAGCCGGCTGCCAGAAACCCGCCTGAGGCCAGCGCAGCCGAGCTGCAACCGCCCGTTTATCATACCGGTTTTCCTGCCCCACGCCGGTTGTCCGCATCGATGTGTATTTTGCAACCAGTCAACTATTACGGCTACGCATTCAAGACCGGCCAGCAACGATGTCCGCCGGCAAATCGAAACCTTTTTAGGGTTCCGGCATAAAAAAGGCCGCTACACTCAGGTCGCCTTTTTTGGCGGGAATTTTTTGGGGATTCAAACCCGGACCATCAGGCGGCTGCTGACGGTAGCAACCGAATATGTGACCGCAGGCCAAGCCGATAGTATTCGTTTCTCGACCCGACCGGATACCGTAAATCCTCAGCGGCTGGCAGCGATCAAAGCATTTCCCATAACCACCGTCGAGCTGGGTGTGCAGTCCATGGACGATCGCGTGCTGGAACGCAGCAACCGCGGCCACACCGCCGCAGATACCGTCAAAGCGGTGCAGCTTCTGCGCGAACACAAATATGAAGTGGGGGTGCAGATGATGGTCGGCCTGCCGGGCGATGATGTTCAGCGCCTGCGGGCTTCCGCCCGCAGGATCGCGCGGTTGAAACCGGATTTTATGCGCATCTATCCCACGGTGGTACTGGCCGGCAGCCCGCTTGCGACCGGGTACCAAAAAGGAGATTATGTTCCCCTGAGCCTGGCGGAAGCGGTGCGGCAGGTAAAGGACCTGTACCTGTATTTTAAAAACAAAAGCATTGCGGTGATTCGGATGGGCCTGCAGGCAACCGAAGCATTTACAGACGCGGCAACCCTTTTGGCCGGGCCCTATCATCCCGCTTTCGGGCACATGGTGCATTCCGAGATTTTTCTGGATATGGCCGTTGCGCAACTGGACTCTTTAAATTCAACCGGAAAAATCATTCGGCTGCACGTCCATCCGCGCAGTGTTTCCAAAATGAGAGGCACAGAAAACAGAAACATTCAAACGCTCTGCGAAAAATTTGATCTTCAATCCATTGAAATCATCCCGGACACGGGCTTGGATGATGATCAATTGACCGTAACGGTTCGCCCTTAGACTAAAGCTTTGTTCATTCCGGAAAATTGGTCCAGAGGATGCCGAGAAAAGAACGCTAGGCTTAATTCTGTTTCGGGGTGCTACTCATTTGAGGCTGTGACGCTCTATATTTATCATATAAAATGCGAACGATACCATCGGCCAGGCCGACCTGGGGAACGTAGATCTTACGGATACCCGCCCATTTCATCACCTTAAGATAAATATCCAATGCCGGAATGATAACATCGGCGCGATCCGGCCGTAACGCTAATTGCTTGATACGCTCCTCGACTGTAAAATGCTTCAAAAACCGGCGCACTTTCATCATCTTGTCATGTGAGAGCGGCTTGCCGTTTTTGCAGTTTGCCAGACGAAATACCTTGTTGATGTTACCGCCGCTTCCGATCGCCGCCATGGTTGAAAAAGGCGCCGTGCAGTTTTTTAGCCAAACTCTCATCTTTTTCCAATAGGCTTTGCTTACCAGACCCTCCAGCAACCGGATGGTACCGATGTTAAAGGATCCGGTTGTCATAATTTGCCCACGGGAAAACAGGGTAATCTCCGTGCTTCCCCCGCCGATATCCACATACAGATATGCATCATTACCACCGAACAGATCTGCACTTTTATTTTCAAAAATAAATTGCGCTTCTCTGACACCGTCGATAATGTCGACTTTAATACCCGCTTCGGTGAAAATTCGATCACAGATCTCCGGCCCGTTTTCCGCCTCACGCATAGCCGATGTGGCACAGGCCATCATATCCAGCGGTTGAAAGGCTTCGATCAGGTGTTTGAATCCGATCATGCTCTTTACCAGTTGAGAGACCTTGCTGTCTGAAATGTGTTTCTGGGTAAAGGCGTCATCGCCAAGGCGAATGGGCATACGGATCAGCGACATTTTTCGGAAAGTGGCAGAATAGGCACCTTCGAGCACACCGGTTAATAGCAGCCTGACGGCATTCGAGCCGATATCAATGGCGGCAAATTTTAAAAGGGACTCCATAATAAGATACACGCTGATTAAGACGTCAAGGCTTGATGCATGTGACAGTCCGCCCTTGCGGCATTCTG
>JASFGN010000038.1:0-10400 GCA_050123735.1 Desulfobacterales bacterium
TTTGGCGTAATTGAGCAAATCCAGGGACAGGTTCGTGATTTTATCGACGTTGCCTTTGATCATTTCCCAGCCCTGCATCAGATACTTCTGGTCATTGAGCTCGAAGCCTTTCTCCAGCACAAAGGCGCCGCCTTTAAGCCCGCCGGTAATATTCTTTATGGCGTGTGAAAGCTCGGCCACCGTCTGACCGACGGCCGCCAGCCGTTCGGCTTCAACCAGCTGCCGGGTCTTATCCTGCACCAGCTGCTCAAGATTTTGGGTGTATTCATTGAGCTTTTGGCGCATGGTCATGCGCTCGACGGCACGGTTTAAAGCGATCTCCAGGACTTCATCGTTGACGGGTTTGGTTACGAAATCGGTGGCTTCATACTTGACACTTTTAATGGCCAGATCCATGTCGCCGTGGCCGGTAATCATGATAACTTCCGTATCCGGACTTCGTTCTTTTATGCGGCGCAGCAATTCGATGCCGTCCATCTCAGGCATCTTGATATCGGTCAGCACAATCGGCGGCCGTTTCTCCTCGAAAATCTGCAGCGCTTCCGCGCCATTTTCGGCCGTGTACACCTGATAGCCCATATCGGACAGCGCGATACCGAGGACTTTGCGAATCCCCTGTTCATCATCAACGAGTAAAATTGATTTTTCCATCAGTTTTCTTTTGCAATGGGAAATTTGATAATAAAACCCGTACCCTCACCTTGACGGGAAACGGCTCGAATACTGCCGCTGCAATCATGGATGATGCCGTAACTGATGGAAAGCCCCAGACCGGTGCCCTGCCCCACTTTTTTGGTGGTGAAAAAAGGCTCGAAAATCCGCTCTAAAATGCTCTCCGGAATCCCCGTTCCCGTATCATGAACTTCAGCGGTGACCCATTCGGCGTTGGATGTTGTTTTGAGCGTTATCGTCTTGGCGCCTGGGGGATGCGCCTGGCCTTGCCAGCGTTCATCGATGGCATCCCGGGCATTGATCAACAAATTAATGAACACCTGCTCCAGGCGGTCCGAATCCGCCATAACCAGAGGCAGATCCTTCTCAAAATCCTGCACCACATCAATACCCCTGACCTTTAACTGCTGGCCGAGAATTTGAAGCGCTTTTTCCAGAACCGCGTTAACCTGCACCTTTTCCAGGGTGACATCGGACTTGCGGCCGAATTGCCGCATGTGATTGATGATTTTGGTGGCGCGATCAACATAGGCGTCGATCTCCTCCGACATGGTCAACAGGATATCATCCTCGATTTTTTCATGATTGCGGATCTTTTTCATAAAAAACCGGCTGGCTGTCTTGATGACCGAAAGGGGCTGATTGAGCTCATGGGCGACACCGGTGGCCATTTCGCCCAGGGTTGCCATTTTGCTGGCCTGAATCAACTGCTGTTCGGTTTGCAGCCGCCGGGTAATATCGCTGGTCGTCACCAGATATACTTTCTCACCGGGATATTCAAATCCGGATATGCGGATGTTGACAAAAAGCGGGCGGCCGTCTTTGCCCAGGTGCCTGGCCTGATTGATTTCCGGTTTTGTTTTGATCAAATTTCTATACCGATTCTGCTCTTCGGGCCGGAACAACTCCAGAAACGATCGAGCGATCAACTCTTCTTTTTTATAACCGTATACCGTTTCAATGCTGGTGTTGCAATCAAGGATCTCAAGGGACTCCATGTCCAATACGAAAACCGGATTGGGGATGTGATCAAATATGGCGGTGTATTTTTTCTCGGATTTCTCCAGCTCCTGTTCGAGCAGTTTGGTCTGGGTCACATCGAGGCTCATCTCCATGGCCGCCACGATTTCGCCGTTTTCGTCTTTTATCGGGGTGGTCTGGACGATCCAATGGGTCGGACTGCCGTCTTTATTGAACCCTCTTTCCTCGCTGAAATGCGACTTGCCGTCTTCAAAGGTTCTTTCGACCGGGCAGACGATGCATTTTTCCTGACGCCCCTTGTAGGCGGCGTAACAGTAATCACCGGGCTGGGGCTTGAATTTCTTATCAAATTCCCGATTGTAGCGGATCAGTTTATAGTTGCGATCCTGAACGGTAATGATGCAGGGAACCCGTTCAAACAGATTCTGGTATTCGTTCCGCTGTTTGTTCAGTTCGGCCTGTTTTTCGCCGATTCTTTTGCCCATCTTATCGATGGCAACCGACAGCCGTCCCAGTTCGTCGATCTGGTCCACCTCGATCTTTTCCAGGTAGTCTCCGTTGGCAATCAACCGTGTGCCATCCATCATTTTTTTGATCGGCCTTCTGATAAACCGCATGATGAAAAAGATGATGGCCGCCGAAGTGATGAGAAACAGTACCGCGGCAAAGGCGATCAGCCAGCCTTCAAATACCGCCAGTTCCTTGTCGGTTTGTTCCAGGGATATCACCAAATCCAGGGCCCCCAGAACCTGCTTGCCTTCCGGATGCGCATGGCAGGCCGATGCGCACCCCGGTTCACTGTATATGGGACTGATGATGCCCAGCATTCGGTGGCCCTGGGAAGCGGGAAAAATACGTGTTCTTTCCGACAGGCTCAACTCGGTCTGTGGCGGCTCGGTGCGGTGGCAGATGTAACACGCCTCGGCTTTAATATTGGTTTTCTGGTCCACCTCCGCATCCTGGTTCGAGAACTTTATTTCGCCGCTCTTGTTGTAAATCCGGATGTTTTCGAGCCTTTCTTCCCGGGCGATATTTTTGATGATCAGGGTGATATCGTCTCTCAAATTGTTCATCATGGCGTAATGCAGGCCGAGCTTGATGGAGTGGGACAATCCATCGGCACCTTCAAGAATACCCTGCATGATCTTTTTTTGCTGGTAGTTGATATTAAAGTAGGCCCATACCGAAATGCACAGCAACAGGATGAGCCCGACCAGAATGGTCAACTTATAGATGATACTGCGATTCAGAAAATGAATGAGTTTAAACATGTTCAAGCTGGTTTTTGAAAAGTTATGATTCGCGACTTAAAAATCTGTTGATCAGCCGACTCAACTCGTCTGCATCCGGCGGTTTTTCCATATAGGCTTCCGGATCCGGCAGCTCAATACCCCGATGGGGGTTTAGTAGCCGGATGGAGTGCAAAAACGTTTTACGGGCAATGGCGGACAGGATAATAATGGGTATTTGTGCGAGCTTGGGATCTGTCCTGAATTGCCGATAGGTTTCAATGCCGTCGACGATCTGGGGCATCATCACATCCAGGATGACAAGCGCGGGCGGATTTTCGCGGGCCTTTTCAATGGCTTCGGTTCCGTCACTGGCAACCGCAGCTTCAAAGCCGGATGTCTCGACCACTGTCGAGACAAAAATGCGCATGTCACGCTCGTCATCCACCACCAGGATTTTGCGATTTGCCATGGTCAACTTCCAGAGCCAAAGGACGTGGCGATTGAAACATTTATGGTCTAAACGCTATCGGCGATCGCAAACGCAAGCGATCGGCGGATTAATTTTGTACCAAATCGATTAAATCTGCAAGTCCAAATCAAAAAAGAGCCTTCAGGTACCTGCCTTAACGATCGCATGGATTCTGCCAGCGTCTGCGATGATGCCATCGTGACCCCGCGTCTGTTTTTATTCAATTTGGACAAGCGATATTTTGACTATCACCGACAAATTGGATATCATAAGTTTATACCTGAATCTTGCATGAAAAAGAATGAGAAGGATTCATATTATAAAATAACAACCGGTTGTAACAACACCTCTAACTAAAACGCGAAGTCATGATACAGATGATGAATTGCTTTTACATCAAACGGGTCGGCTGGATGATGTGCCTGATGCTTTTCTTCGGTGCCGGCTGTGCTGAACTGCAGGGCAAGTCGGTACAAACCTACCAGTCAAAATATAATGCAGCGGTTCAGGCCAGCGAGGATGCATTAAAAGAACTTGAAATATTGATTTTAAAATCCGTATCGGATGATTTAAGGACAGATATACTGGCAAGAAGAGCCGATGGTACGCCCGTCACAGTGGAAGTTAAACGGGTGGATCGAAATTTTACCCAGGTCAGCGTTGTTACCGGTACCGGGGTCGCTCCCCAACTGAACAGGCAGGCGTCGGATCAGATTCACGAATTTATTCGCAAGCAGCTGCTGATCTCACCGTCATCGATCACCAAATGGCCTGAATAATATCCGCTGATTTAGAGTTCCTCTTTGTCTTTTTGCTTTGAGTATCCCGGAATCAGCGTTTGAGAGCTGACAACTCCCGAAATCTGGCGAATTTTTTTGTGCACAAAATCCCCGATGGTTTCAGCATCCGAAGAAACCAGATCGCGTTTCAACACGACTTTAGCAATCACATCGACATTGCCGTGAACCGAATGCACCTCTTTGACCTCATCCAGTTTGAAAAGCTTATCGACAAGCCGGATTTCCTTTTTAGCTTCAACATTGATCAGCACAAATGCGGTAATCTCCCGCAACATCTCCGGGTATTGCGTTTCTTTTAATTTGGCCATTTTACTTCTAAACGCCTCCATGGTCTTGGGTACCAGCTGACTGATGCCGATCCCGTATCTGAGCCCCGGGTCATTTCGATCCCACTGGTGAACCGATATAAAGGTATATAAGTCCGCCAGGGTTCTGCCCGGAAAGTGTTCTATCAAGCCGCCCTTTTTGATAATGGCAATCAGTGGCCGGTAAATCGTATCATACCAATCTTTGGCTGCATCTGGAAAAGGTACCGCGCCGGCAACCTGTTTGGCAAGGAACTCCTGGTGCTGGGAAATCTGATCGATTAAGTGATCATACTGGCCAAAATCCGTTAACTCGATCGTGTAGGGCAGCTGAGTTTGATCATCGAATTTGGCTTTTTCACGGTAAAGCAAATTCTCCAGCGTACCTTTGGAAGGGATAAATTCAGTCACCCTGGCCTGAATTTCTCCGAAGCCCAGTTCTTTGGCCGCTGCTATGCGATGATTACCGTCCAGGGCATAATATTCTTTTTTGATCTGAAAAAGCTTTACCGGGGGCAGCGCCTTGCCCGCACGCATTGCGCTTTTGACTTTATCCAGCCGCTCAACCGGCACGTGGGGGCGAATCCGAAAACGTTCGTCAAAATCATGATAGCGGCCGACGCTGCCCACAATTTGTTTCAGCGCAACCGATCGAATACCGCGATCGCGGGTTTCATAAGCGGCTTCCTTTTTCTGAATCTCTTTAAAAGACTTGAGCATCAGGCTGTCCTCCGGTTGCCGGAACCGTTTTAGCAATTCGCCAGCGACGTTTTTCTCATCGATATCGAATACATAATAACCGTACGTATTGATCACGCGGGTGCGGTTAACGAGCGTTATGCGCTGGGCATCATCGCTGAAATGGGCATGGATGTGCCCGTGAACAAAGTAAGCCGGTGAATATTTTTCGATCAACCACCGGAAACTCTTAAATCCCCTGTGACACCGATCTTCGGCATCATGGATATGGCGCGGGGGCGCATGGGTCATGACGATATCGATGCCTTTGCGACGCCAGAGGCGGGGGCGCAGACGTTGTATCTTCCAGTACATCTCGCGCTCGGTATACTGGTTAGGGCCGCCGTTGTACCAGCGGGAGCCTTCCAGCCCCAGGATGCTTTTCCCTTTAAATTCAGCTATATCATGGGCCAGGTGGGTACATCCCCCTGGCGGACGATCGTGCCGCAGGTCATGGTTGCCCCGCACAAAATAAAGCGGCGCGTTCAGGCGATCCGCCAGAAACGACAGATATTCCGGCGGCAAGTCCCCGCATGCCAGAATAAGTTCAACATTTTCAAACTGTCGCCGATCAAATTGATCGTACAGGATGGGTTCAACCCGATCTGAAACCGTTAAAACCCTCATTTAAAGACGCTCACAGATATTGTCACCTCAAGCACAGGCCGGTGAAACCTGCTCCAAAAAACAAAAAAGGGACCAGATTTATGCTGATTCCCTTATTAGCGCCTGCGATGAATAAAATGGTTTGCGGTCACTCCTTGTTGTTTTCTTCTTCCTCGCTTTTACGTCGGTCTTCATTTGACCGCCTTTCGGGAATGTGATCCGTATAGGAGAATTTTCGCCGATCGACATGTGAACGTCGATCTTCTTTGCTGGGTTTTTTCTTATTTGATTTATCCGGCTTCTTTTTCGCTGCCATTGCCAAAACCATTTAGGCCTCCAGACATTAAGAGTGTCCGAATTACTTATGTTATATCCGATCAAAAATCAACTTTTATTTCTATTTCCCACCCGATGGCCCTCTAAAATGATAAGGGGGAGTATGCATGCTATAAAAAGATTTTATAAAAAGTTCTTGAAAAGTTCGGGTTCCATCCACTATTTTATTCAATAACGGACGGTTCATAAAAAAGCGGTCCCATCGAAAGCACCCATGATATTTTCCATAGGCGCTATTCTGTATGCTGATGCCATAGCACCACACGGGGGGGAATAATGATTGCCTATTACGTTTACAATGAAAAAAAGGAAGATGATACCATTGTCCTGCCGGAGCTGGGCTGCAGCGTCTCGGTAACGGCCGATATCTTTGAAAAATTTATTTCGGTGGAGCCGGACTTTACCGAATGGTCAGGCGATGCGTGCGGCGATATGTCTCCTGAAGATTTCGGTATCGTCATCGCTACCCGGGAAGACGTGGGCGATGTGTGCGTAACCAATGATGAATTGTGGCGCAAACGCATGTTTTTTTATATGAATAAGCCGAAATAATACCGGCACCAGCCTGTCTGACCGGCGCAAAGCAGGCGCCTGCTCAACCGCCAAGATCCATTAAAAGAGAGAAAAAAAATGAAAACGGACTTTACGTTTGATAGCGAAAGCTTAGCTGACAACATGATCTTGACTGTCATCCTTATTGCGACCATTTATTGGGTTCTGGACTCAATTTTAAATCTGTTTTTTTCCAACCGCTTTAATTTGATCGCTGAACTTTTTGGCCCGGACCTGTATGATGTTTACATTCGGGTGATCGTTCTGTGCCTGTTCATTATCTTCGGCTCTCATGCACAATCGATTATAAACAAGCTGAAAGTGGCCAAGAAAAAATTGAATGAATCCGAAGAGCTGTGGCGTTCTCTGGTGCAAACCGCACCGGACATCATTACCACTGTTGATCGCGAGGGCACGATTCACTTTATCAACCAGTCCACCGGGCTACTGACACCGGATCAAATGATGGGCAGATGCTTTTATGACTTTCTGCCGCAAGCCTACCACGAGATGGCAATGGATAGCGTTGATAGTGTGTTCCGAACCGGAGAAACCGATAGCTTCGAAGTCCTCATGGGCGAAAAAAGCGACTCGGCCTGGTATACTTACCGGGTTGGCCCGCTGAGCATCAGCGGAAAGGTGGTCGCGGCCACCATCATCGCGTCAAATACGACAGAATTTAAACAGGCTGAAGAACTGAGGCGATACAAAGAGCTATTTGACAATGTGGCCGAAGGCGTTTTTATTCTCAATCACAACGGTCAGTTTATCGAAACCAACGAACGTGTTCTCGAAACCACGGGTTATCTCAAAGGGGAGCTTTTAAAGTTAAAGTTAACGGATCTGGTTGAGCCCGATCATGTCGATTTTGTGAACAAGACCTTGGCACAGGTGAGTCGCGAAAAGGAATCCCGATTCGAGCTGCACCTCAAATCCAAAACCAACGGCTCCATCCCCAATGAAATCAATTGCCGCTATATTACCTATCTGGGCGAGTTTTGCTACCTGTGTGTCGCCCGTGACATTACCCAGACAAAAATGCTCCAGAATCAACTGATTCGCTCTGAAAGGCTGGCAGCTACGGGCCAGCTGGCGGCCTCCATTGCGCATGAAATCAATTCACCCCTGCAGGGAATAACGGCCCTGATTAATGTTATTCGAAACGAGCATAAAAATGATAAAAATTTGCTGGAGCAGCTGGATCTGGTTAAAAGCGCATTCGAAAGCATACGGGATACAGTCCGCAACCTGATTGACCTAAACCGACCGGGCAAAGAAAAAAAACAACCGGTGAATGTCAATCAGGTGATCGAGAATACCGCAACACTGGTTCGCAGTTATTTGACCAAAAACAGGGTAAAAATAAATCTGAATATGGCCGCCAAACACGCCATGTTGACGGCATCACCGCAGCAGCTGGGGCAGGTTCTGATGAACCTGATCAACAATGCAGTTGAATCCATTACCGGGGCGCCTGAATTTCAGAAAAAACTAGAAGAGAACCCGGCTTATAACGGTGACATCTTTATTGAAACCTTCAATCAAAACAAAGAACTCGTCATCAAGGTCAAAGACAGCGGACCCGGCATTACCAAAGTCGATTTGGAGCGCATTTTTGATCCATTTTTTACCCGAAAAAAAACCATGGGCATGGGCGTCGGGCTGTCTATTTGCCATGGTATTATCGAAGATCATAAGGGCTATATCACCGCCGAAAATGACAAAGACGGGGGCGCTGTCTTTACGATTACGCTGCCTCTGAAGTAGATAGGACTGAGCTGATGTTTTGGGCCTCTCGCAAAGGCGCAAAGACGCCAAGCCGTTTTTAAGTTTAATAATATAATGCATTGCGGCTTAGCGGCTTTGCGTGATTTATATCAACTGATCATCCCCTTGGCAAGCCAAGGGGCATTCCGGCGTATTTCGGTAAACAGAGGCCGGAGGACAGAGACCACAACACTTTAATCAGATGCCCTGACCTATAATCGAAATATTGGTCTTGACAATACCACATTGTGGTGATAATGAACACTTACGTTAGGACACACTTCGGATGCCACCAGCGGACTTTTTGTAATTTCCATCCGAGCTTATTGCCAGGCGATTGCACACCTACATTCTGAAAAGATTTCTCCCGAATAGCCTAACTGACCGCATCTTTCCAACAGTTAAAGAATAAGCAAACGTTCCCCCCACACTCGCCATAATAAAGCCAGGAGGTGATTTACATTTAGAGCATGAAAACAAAATTGATTCAATAACACCTTTCCGATGGATTGAACCTGAACAATCCATAAGGGGAATACAGATGTTTAAAAAAATCATTTTGGCTTTCAAATTCAGCTCAGCATGCAGGTCAGCGCTTGAAAAAGCAATCGGGTTGGCAATGGAAAATGATGCAGAACTTTTAATTTTCCATGCTTTGGATTACCGGTTAAAAGAAATGGACCAAAACAATCCAGAGCTGATTAAGATCACCCAGCAAATGCAAGAAAAATTCGAAACCGACGTAAAACCGCATCTTAATGATTTTCCTAAATTTGAATTTGGTTTCTCGCCAACGGATCCAGGACTGGAAATTTGCAAGATAGCTCGCCAGAATCAGGCTGATTTAATTCTTGTTGGATGTCACGATGAAGCCGGTAAGCAGAATATAACGCGGCTGGATTATGTGGGCATGACTATTCTTGAAAAAGCACCCTGTCCTGTTATGCTTGTGCCTCCATGATTTGCTATTTTTGGCTTCAGGGATAACACTAAAAGATGTAGCAATCTTCTGATTTCTGTTTTCTGTCCTGAACCCACTAGAAGGCATGTTTTTCGACAGGGGGAGCCCCGGTCGGATTTTGGATTTCAGAAGGACCCTGCAAATTGACCAATATTTTCTGCGGGGCGACCTGATCAATTTTAACTCCGAACGGCAAAAAAATATTTTTGGCAGAAAGCCGAATGTAATGCTTGCCGGCATCGATATTGCTCAGGTCGACACTCACCTGCACATCTTCATCTTTAAGGGTACGGATTTTATTCCGCCGTCCCGACAGGGTTAAATCAACTGTGGTTGTCGATCCCTCACCCACGATCAGCTGATCAGAAACCCCGCTATATTGCACAGGTACCGCGACGGCCAGTTCTGATTCCTGCTGGCTTGCCAGAGCAAACCATGCAATCGTAACAAGCGCCAGCGCACCTAGTTTGGTTCGCCAGTTTTCGATGAACAGCGCTTTAAAAAAATCCTTTACGGCGGGTACGTTAATTTGTGGACCGCCAATCACCTCATTCAGGTGGGCCGTTAATGCGTCCGGATCCTGCCAAGTGACTATTTTGCCGCCCGTTACCGTGGCGACCTCCGAGCGTTCTTCGGAAACCACCAGACATACGGCATCCGTGACTTCAGACAGCCCCAGTGCGGCCCGATGACGGGTGCCGTATTGAGCCGGCAAATTTTCATTTTCTGAGAGGGGCAAAATGCAGCCCATCTGGGTGATACGGTCCTGGTTTATGATAATGGCACCATCATGCGCCGGCGAGTGGCGATTAAAAATGCTTTTGATCAAAGCCGGATCGGGCACGGCCATAATGATCTGGCCGGCGTGAACAAATTCGGAGGGGTTGTCGTTTCTGACCAGCACCATTAAAGCGCCGGTTCGATCAGACGCCATTTCAAAAAGCATCTGACACAGTTCTTTGCCGAAAGTTTTCTTAAATG
>JASFGN010000039.1:0-10330 GCA_050123735.1 Desulfobacterales bacterium
CGACCAGGCGGTTCTGGACTATCTTGGGAAAATGTCATTGCGGCAAAAGGTGGTCTGGATTCGCGGGAATCATGATAACGGCTATGTGCCTGATAATCTTGGAAAGATACAGATTAAACAGCATTACGCCCTGCAAAAAAGACTGTTTGTCACCCATGGGGATTTTTTTGATGACGTCATGCCGCGGAGTTGGATTTTTATAAAAACCTTTAAATTGCTGCATGATCTTAGAATCAAACTGGGCGCCCGTCCGGTGCATGTGGCGCAATATGCCAAACGCTGGAAAAGCTTCTACGCCTATCTAAGGAAAAATGTAATGCTCAACGCCGTTAATTATGCCCGTGAAAACGGCTTCACGGCTGTGACCTGCGGCCATACCCATTACGCCGAGGAACAATTAGTAAATGGTATCCAATATCTAAATACCGGCGCCTGGACCGAGCAACCGACCTTTTATGTGCATGCAACGGACAATGAAATACTGTTGAAAAACGCAATATCTACCATCCAACAGCTAAAAACCCCGCATGCTGAAAAGGATGCCCCACCGCATATCCGGCATGAACAGGCTGCCCAATCCATTTCGCATGTCAATTAAAAATTGACGCAAGACCCGGCTTGATAAATGCCCGCCGGTATTCCTTTGGGAAAAGCGTGCCGGCCGGAGTGCGAAGGACGGCATTGGGGGATTATTTCCTTTTTTGCACCTTTTTCGTGATCTGTTTTACCCGGTCAACCGCATAACTAATCGCCGGCTGGGTCATTCCAAGGCGTTTGGCCAGATCGGTGTGACTGAAGCCCAGGTCGCGCACCGCCAGATAACACAACAGGCTTCTGGCGTCCACCTGAGCGCGACGGCGCCCTTTGGCGTAAATCAGCTGTCTTTGGATGCCGTATCGTTCGACCACCTGCTGATCAACTTTTCTTAATTCCGCCCCGTTCGGTTTGGGATGATGGTTGCCGTTTGATTTTCCATTTGTTTTTGCCAAAACCGCCTCGACAAAACGGCCGTCGCCCAGGATACGTTCATCTCCTTTTAGATGGTCGTCACCGTTGTCGCGCAGCCGCTTGACTTTCGCCCAGCCACCGGCACTGCGAACCAACCCGCCGCCGGTCAGTTCCGTTTTTCTGTGATGGCCGCGTCCAGCCTCGAGGTAGGCCAGATAATGCTTGCGCGATTCTGAAACGCGTTTGCCAAATTCGGATAGCACAAAGCGGGTATCCTGCCAGAGCCGGGCCTGGTTGCCCATCAGCGTGGCGTGCCCGCTGTAAGCAAACCTGTTGAGCGCTTTAATATTTTTTACCAGCTTTCGGCGAATGGGGTTAAGATGAATGTAGTGGACCAGCTCTTTGAAATATACATCTTCCTGGCAGACAAAGGACTTGTAGCGCTTCTGGAATAGGGCACCCTTTCGGCGGTGCCGGCGGTTGAAGCAGCGGGCATAGCCGGTCAGCAATCGCTGCATCAGGCGCGAAATACCCTCCGGACTGCTGCGTACCAGAAAATGGGCGTGGTCGGGCAAAAATGCCCAGGCATAACAGGGCGTGCGGGTTTCCGGCAGCAGAACGGCCAGCCGCTCCACTAAATTATCGCGATCGCTGTCGTCGCTAAAAATCATGCGGTCGTTGATCCCGCGGATAATGTTCAAAATAAATGCCAGGCAGACGCTTACCGGTTGCGGAAAACGATAACTAACTGAATTTAAACAAATAATTAAGACATAAGGGGGAGGGCGGTCAGCAGCGCTGGTCGAAAAAGTGGGGGATGTCATTCGTAAAGTCCGGTATTTGACATACATAGATGGACTTGTCGCCGGGGTGGCGTCTAATATTGAAATCTTGACGTCAATTGTAAAACAGGCGAATACATATCGGAAGATATAAGTAGAACTGGATTTTAATGATGAAATTTGCGACTTTTTCAGTTGCCCTGTGGCTTTGCCTGAACCTGATACCCGCACAGCCGGGTTTTGCCGGGCAGGATGGCCTTGGTGGCGAACGCATCGTATTCTGCATGATTCAATTGGAACATGCCGACGCCGGGGAACTGGCAGCGGTGCTGGAACCATTTCTGTCACCGGCGGGCACCATCGCGACCTACCGTCCTACCAATACCCTGATTATCCGGGACCGGCTCTCGGTAGTCGACCAGCTCTCAACGGCAATTAAAGGCAAATCCTGTGTAGCAGAATCTAACCTGGAATAGCCCCTCGGTGCCCGGAGGCCGGATAGCGTGTTGACACTCGATTGGAGGATATTTGGTGTTTGAATATAAAAACCCCGCTGGAAAATATTCCAGCGGGGTTTTTGTCAGGATGCGGGTTTGCCGGCGGCTTTGCCGAGCTTTTCAAGTTGCTCGTCGACGGCAGCCTGAAATCCCTCGAGGCTGCGGTCCCGCAGCCGCTTGCCGTTGATAAAAACCGTGGGCGTTCCTCTGACATCGGCCCGGCGTCCGTCTGAAAGATCCCGTCTCACCTTTCCTTGAATGGACGGATCTTTTTTCATTTTTTCGTATTCTTCGAGGTTCAGGCCGACGGCCACGGCAATATCCTGTATTTTCTGGTCATCGAGTTTGTTGTAATTTTTAAACAGCAGGTCGTGAAACTCCCAGAATTTTCCCTGGCTGTCAGCCGCCAGAGCGGCTATTGCGGCCTTCATGGCGTACTTGTGATTTTGCAGAGGAAAGTTTTTAAAAACAACTTTGACATCTTGCGGATATTTTTCGAGCACCTGCTCGAGTACGGGCACCAGCCCGGCACAGTACTTTCATTGAAAATCATCGAAAACTGCAATCACCACAGAGGCATCTTCAGGCCCCTTGAACGGCGAGCCGTCGGTATTGATGGTCTGAATAAAATCAATGGTCACCATCTGGACGGTTTTGTTTTTTCCGCTGCTTAAAATCAGCGTGTCGCCGCGGGGTCCCAGTTTAATCTGATCCACGTGCTTGCCGACATTAATCCTGGCCTCCGGTTCCTTGGTTGATGAGTAGACCAATACTTCGCCCTGATCCGTCAGGATAAAAAGCTTGCGCCCGTCATTGGTAACGGCCACATCGATGGGGGATGCTTCCAGATTGAGGGTCTGAAATACGTCCCATTCCAGATTATCGGTGGCCAGGGCGCCGGCGAAAGCGCCCGGGGCGATCAGTAACACCAACACCATGATCCATTTGCGATTTTTCAAGTTCATTTATCAAACTCCTTGTCCGCTGCAGCAATATTCGGAATATTATTATGACAAGCGATATAAAACAAAATCCGGAAAACAGCAATAAGCTTATCATTTATAAACAAAAATGCAACCGCTGACAGGATGGGAACTCGTTAAAAGAAAAAATTTGCGATAAGCATTGCTAACCCGCTTCCCCTGAATAATTCGAAGATGGTGAATACCTTTCTCAAAATTGGAGAAACTTATAATTTAATGGGCGTCCCTCTAGTAAAACAGGAGGGATGGGTGTTTACCGGGCGCTGAAGGCTTATTGTTTTTTGGGCGGACCGGGTGCAGCGGCTTGCGTCTCGACGTTGATCGGAGCGCAACACGCGACCTTTCCCGAAATAGAGCAATCGGTAATTTTAAACTGACCACGATCGGTAACCGTCAATCCGTTCGCGCCGGAAAGGCTGCTCGACGATCCTGTTCCTGCCCAGCCATTGCAGGTAAGATCTTGCGTATCCGTCTGAAGCCCTGTAGTCGTATCGTAGCCCATATGCATCCCCCGCCCGCCGACCGAAGTCGGCATCACCCATCCTTGAGAGATGGGACTTACACCTGGAGACGTAAACGCAGGAAATTCAACTGACCTGGCGACTTCTTCGGACGTACAAATACGGCTCCCGGGATAGCTGGCCTGACATAAAGAGGATAGGTGCAAGATGCCGGATGAACCTTGAGCGGCGCCTGAGCTGAACCCGACCAGTTGATACTGGACCGGCTGACAATCTGCTCCCGGCGGGCCCTGTGGTCCTGCCGGCCCTGTCTGCCCTGCGGGTCCGGCTGCATTCCAGACAACCGGATCCTCTGATGGACGGCATTCGGAATGGTCGGGAACGATTCTCAGCTGACCATTTTCTTTTTGCGCGCAGGCAAGAATGACGGTGCTTCCGGGTTGTCCCGATGAGGTAATCGGAATCCGGCTGCGCATTTTTTCTTCAGAATCCGGACAACCCAACACAAAAGCACTCAGCAGGATGGTCATAAAAAGCATTTTAAGAAAAGCGGCTCTGAACTGCATGATAAATTCCTCCCTTCTTTATCAAATACGGCCTTAAAACTTTTTAGAAAGCGAATGAATTGCGAATCGTGAAACGCGCCTCGGGTCCAGCTACGGTCTGTGTACGGAGAGGTCAAAAGAACGGAAAAGATGTGTAACCCATTATCGAAGGCAGGTTCGGTTGTCAAGTGAGATACGGCAAAATCAACTAGAAACTTATAATTTAATGGGCGTCCCCCTGATTCATGATCACAGATTTTATTTTTTATAAGGGACGGGGTTGATTTGTTGCGTAATTTTATTGGATTTTGGAGTTATGGCGTGTTGCACGGACAATTTGAAAAGAAAGATGTTTCCCAAATTGTATAATTAGAGCAGCCAAAGGTTAATTGGGATCTATTTCCCTCTAAATAAAGCGGCGACTGGAAGCAGCTGGATATTATCTATAGTTCGGTATTCCTCCCCCAAGTAGATTAGATAGCGTTTCACGCGACGGTCAAATCTGTCACTGAACTTTTTCAGATTTTGTAGATCCCTGGGGGCCGGTCTTTGGGTCGATTTTATTTCAATCGCATGGACCGTATTGTCCGCTTCGAAAACCAGATCGATTTCGTTTCCTCCGGCACTTTTATAATAGCAGAACTGATCTGTTTTAATCATGCCAAGTTTTCTGCGCTTTTCAAATTCCGCCAGAACGAAATTTTCAAAAAGTTGACCGGTGCCGATACGGGCATTCAGGCTGTGGATAATACCGATGTCCGCGAAATACGTTTTTGCAGCCTTGATATAGCGTTTCGCGGGACCGAACTGGTAACCATAGAGCTTAAAGGTCAGCTGAGCTTGTTGCAGGGCATTAAGATATTTTTTTGTTGTGGGGTGGCTGATGCCTGCCTCTCTGGCGAAATTGGAAACTTCCAGATGCGAACCCAGAGATCGGGTCAGATGCTGCAATACCGCTAAAAGACCATCCAGGTTCTCGATGTTGGACAGCTGCATCAGGTCCCGTGTAAAATACGTATTTCGATAATTCACCAACACTTCGTGTTTGTCACTATCTTTTTTCTGGATAAGCACTTCCGGAAACTGGCCGTAGGTCAAGGCTACAGAAAGGCTGCGAATGGCCTCTTTGATTTGAGGCGGAGGGGCTTGATCGTTTAAAAAAGAATGCGTGGGACTTCCCAATTCTTCTCCCCAGCAAGCAGTCGGCAGCGAAATAATGGCTATTCGCCCGGCAAGGGAATCGGCCGCAGCATCCAATAGACCAAGGGTGCTCGAACCGGTCATTAAAAACCGGGCTTTTTCGTTATCCACGGCATATTTTACGGCAACCGTGAGCATTGGCAGACGTTGAATTTCATCGATGACTGCCTTATCGCCCAAATGGCTGATTAATCCCTTTGGATCGCGTTTGGCCCAATCAAGATAATCCAAATCGTCAAGGGTGGCATAAGGCCAATCCGGGTAACGATGCCTCAGAAGTGTCGTTTTCCCGGAACGGCGTGAGCCGAACATCAGGCAACTTCTATGAGAGGGTATTTCAATCCATCTTTTAAACATGGTTATAAAATATCATGGATATTTTGTAAGTCAAGCTTCAAAATAACAAAGATATTTGTTTGTGAGCGGTAATTATGTGAATTCTGCCGCATACCCTGATCTTTGCGGCAGGCCCCATGCCCTATGCGCCATGCTCCATGCCTGATAGATCATTCCGGACGGCAGGACTTATCCAGCGCCGAAGTCGCCATGCCTGAAAACATGTCCAGCACGGCTTTGACGTGCGTCTAGCCTTTGGCCCAGATCTGCGCGGATTCTTTCCGGGCAAATGACATCATCAGAAATATTCGGCTATTCGCGCTCGAAGGGCACTCCCAGGGCGTCGGGGGCGCCCACCCGCATTTTGGCAGACTTCCAGTGGGTGATGACCGCCAGAACGCCGATGGTAAACAGGTAAGGCAGCATGCGCAAAATGTAGCTGGGGATCAGGGTGATGCCGGCGGCCTGGCAGTAAAACTGGAAGGCATTGATAAACCCGAACAACAGCGCTCCGCCGGCGGCCTTGAGCGGATCCCACATGGCAAAAATAACCAGGGCGATGGCAATCCATCCCTGCCCGCCGGTCATCTGTTCCTTCCATCCGGGCGTATAGGCCAGTGACAGATAGGCGCCGCCCAGCCCTGAAAGGGCGCCGCCTGCAAAAACATACAGGTAGCGCGTCGCAAATACAGAGATGCCGACCGTATCGGCGGCAGCCGGGTTCTCGCCGACAGCCCGAAGCTGCAATCCGAAACGCGTTTTGAAAAGAAAAACATATGCGGCGGGAACCAGCAGATAGGCCGGATAGACCAGCGCCGACTGGGTAAAAAATATCTCGCCGACGATGGGTATTTTGTTCAGGGGAAACAATGCAAACGGTTCAAATTTCAACGACAATTTGCCGATAAAGGGTCTGCCCAGAAAATTCGTCAACCCGATACCGAACAACGTCAATGCAAGGCCCGAGACAACCTGGTTGACTCTGAGGGTAATCGTAAAAAGCCCGTGGATCATGGCAAAGAGCCCGCCGGCCAGCATGGCGATCACCGTGCCCAGCCAGAGGGATTGCAAAGACTGCGTGGCAACAAAGGCGGCCAGAGCGCCGATGAGCATCATCCCTTCCACGCCCAAATTGAGCACACCGGACCGCTCCGTAAAAATTTCGCCGATGGTGGCATACAGCACCGCCATCGAGGAGGCAATTGTGATTTTAGCGATTAAAATGAAAGCTGCTTCCACCGCCTAGACCTTTTCTGTTTCGATCACCCATTCGTATTCTCGAAAAACCTGTCCGGCCAGCACGCAAAAAAGAATGGCCCCCTGCAGCGCCAGGCTAATGGACGAGGGCACGTGCAAAGCGATCTGGACCTGATCACCGCCGACCATAAGCCCTCCAAGCAGAATGGAGATGATCACGATCGCCCCCGGCTGCAACCTCCCGAGCCAGGCAACGATTATTCCCAGGTAACCGTTGCCGACCGCCAGCCCCTGTTGCAGGCGATAATGGATGCCGGCCGTCTCGCAGATACCCGCCAGACCGGCCAGCCCGCCGCTGATCGCCATCACCCAGAGTATGTTGTGGGTGATGTTCATGCGAGCGTACAGCGCCGCCTGCAGGTTGGCGCCGATAACGCTGATTTCATAACCCCAGCGGGTGTAAGACAGCAAAAACCAGATCAGCACCGCCGCCGCCAGGCCTAAAATGAGTCCCAGATGGATGCGGGTGCCAAAAAAGCGGGTCAGCCAGGCGCCGTCAGGGAACATGGCCGTACCCGGAAAGCCCCTGCCGGCCGGATCACGCCAGGGGCCGAAATAGAGATGTTCGAGATACAAAATGGCCACATAATTGAGCATCAGGGAGGTAATAATTTCATTCACTTTCAAGCGGGCTTTCAGAAACGCGGGAATAAGCGCCCAGACGGCCCCTCCGACGAAGCCTGCGATTAAGATGGCCGGGATGAGAAGCGCCGACGGGATGTAAGCAGACCCGAACAGGGCCACCCCCGAGCCGGCGATGCCCCCCATCACCAGCTGCCCTTCGGCACCGATATTCCAGATCAGCATTTTGCTGGCCAGTCCGACGGATAGCCCGCACAGAATCAAAGGTGTGGCGCGCACCAGCGTCTCGGAAAAATTGTAGAAGCTGCCGAACCCCCCGATAAGCATTTCCAAATAGGCGCGGGCCGGATTGATACCGACAACCCCGAACAGCAGCGCGCCCAGCGCAAGCGCCGCAATGATGGATGCCGGTACGAACAGGTGCCCGGCCCAGGTTAACGGGCGCAAGCGTCTTTTCAATCTGACTCTCATTGTTTTCTCCTTACCCCGGCCATGAGAAGCCCGACATCGCCGATCTTTTCTTCATCTTCACACGAGATGATGTCCATGACCTGCCCTCTAAAAATGACCAGGATATTGTCGGCCAGAGAAAGGACTTCTTTAAGGTCGCCGGATATCAGAAGGATTCCGCCTTTTTCCCGCTGCCGCAGAATGGCCTTCCAGATGTCTTCTGTGGCGCCGATATCCAGGCCCCGGGTGGGCTGTTCGGCAATGAGCAGAAAGGGTTTCTGGGAAAACGCCCTCGCGAGGATCAGTTTCTGCAGATTACCGCCTGAAAGCTGCCGGGCCTTCATGTCGATGCCGGCCGCTGCGATGTTGAAATCCGCTACCGACCGGCGAACCTCTCTGGCGATGTCTTTCCAGCGCATGAACGGTCCGCGGGTGAATTGCCGGCGCTGCGTCAGCGCAAAATTTTCAACCAGCGGCATGTCAAGCACGCATCCCCTTCTGTTGCGATCTTCCGGAATGTAAGCGACGCGCTCAAGCCCGGCACCCATGTCATCATCTTCCAGCAGAACCCGCCCGCTTTCAATCGGGCGCAACCCTGTCAGGGCTTCGACCAGTTCCCTCTGACCGTTGCCGGCAACGCCTAAAATGGCGAAAATCTCACCCACTTTCACGGAAAACGAAATTTCCTTTACGGCCAATTCGCCCCGATCCCCTCTGACAGAAAGCTTTTCGACATCCAGCAGCCTTCCTTTTGTGTTGCAGGGATCTTTGCCAACCTCCAGGATCACCTCGCGGCCCACCATCATGCGGGCCAGCTCCCGGCTGACAGCGCCGTCTTTTCCCTTCAGCTTCTCCGGCCGGACGGTGCTCATGACTTTGCCCCTGCGCAACACCGTGATGTAATCCGAAACTTCCAGCACTTCTTCCAGTTTGTGGGTGATAAAAATGATCGAGCGCCCCTCATCTCTGATGCGCCTCATAATGATAAAAAGTCGCTCAATTTCCTGAGGAGATAACACCGCCGTGGGCTCGTCCATGATAAGGACATCCACATTGCGGTAAAGCATGCGCAAAATTTCAACCCGCTGCTGTTCGCCAACCGAGAGTTCCCAGATGCGGGCCCGGCTGTCGATCGACAAACCATACCGGTTTGATAGCTCACTGACCGTCTTTTCAATGGCAGCAGCATCAAACCGCACGGGACCGGGCATTCCCAGAACAATGTTTTCGGCCACGGTGAAGTTATCGACCAGTTGAAAGTGCTGATGAATCATGCCGATTCCATGATCCAGAGCATCCCGGGGAGAGCGGAAGGAAACCCGCTTGCCGTTGACGAATATTTCGCCGGCATCGGGCTGATAGACACCGGATAAAAGATTCATCAGCGTGGTTTTACCCGCGCCGTTTTCTCCTAAAAGACTGTGTATCTCGCCCTTCAAAATACGCAAGTCGATTTCCTGATTGGCAACAACACCCGGAAATCGTTTGCAGATGCCCTTCATCAGGATGGTGGGGTGCGTTTTGTCAATCGAAAGGGACATATCTAGCCATTTGTTTCGGAAGGTATAAATTCCGGCTCCGGCAGAATCCCGAGCCAATGCAGCTTATCAGACAGGCCCTTGTAAAGCGGTTTCATTTGACCCTCGCGGGCAACGCAGAAAATACCCCGTATTTTCAGATCATCCTTTGTCAACGCTTTTTGTTCTGCAATTTCATCCAGGATAGTGGCCAGGGCAGCGATGGTTCCGCCGGTGCTGACGACATCATCAACGATGATCACGCCCCGCCTGGCCGCGCAGATAAGATTGAAATCGCGCTCATAGATGACCAGATATTTATCGCCGCTTGTCACCGACCCGCCACCGACCTGAATAAAGGGACGGCATGCGCCGGCATCAATTTCCATATGAGGTTTGCGGCGGTTGTATGCGATTGCCATCATCGAAATGCCCAATTCCTGGGCGACGACCTGGCTTAGCTGCAAGGATTTCTCGACGGCTGTAAGGAAAACAACGCCTTCCAGAGCGGGGACCGCATGTTTGATTTTGCCGGCAAGCGCCTGCCCGAATAGGCGATTCCAATGAATCATGCCGATCAGATTCAGGGAGGCGATCTTTAAAAATCCGCCATCGGCCGGAAGAAGCACATAGGGCAGCTCGGTCTGGAAGTTGAGATCAGGGATCTCAAAGCGGTATTTTTCTCCAGTTTCCAGGGGACTGACAGGTATTTCCATAACGTTCTCCTCATTCATCCACCGGCGAAATCCTGCTCCGCCTGGCCGTCGGGTCC
>JASFGN010000040.1:0-10308 GCA_050123735.1 Desulfobacterales bacterium
TGCCAGATCAATGCCCGATTCCGAGCACAGATTGCAGGCACCGGCATGCATGACCCTGCGAATTTGAGCCGGAGCTTTGGCAGCGCCTTGCAAAAAAGAAGAAAAGGCATCGAAGGGGATGCCGACAACTGCAACCGTCCCCGGAGTTAATCTTTCAGGATATGTTATCATTTCATCATAAACAGCTTGAACTCAGCTCTGGATGAATCACTTTTGCAGCGAGCGCACCGCCAGTACCCGGCAGCCTTTGTTATCGTGCAAGTCGATGGTAAATGCACTTCCCAGGTTGAAATCGAATACAACCGGCAGCCCCAGGGCAGTGTCCGAGGTCCAGACCAGAATACAGCTGAGGCGAATCTGAGGAACAATCTTGACCGGATGGCCGCAAAGCGTTTGATATCCCTGATATTTGGCATCCTCTACAAAAAGGCTTTGCAGTTCAGCGGTTGTCGGAAGGCGCCAGTTCTCGTACAATTGCGGGATGGTGTCCGGAAAATCCTTGGTTAACCAGTTTTGAGTTTGACCCCAGAAGATATCGGCCTGATTATCGGTTTTGGCCCACATGAGACCGAGTTTACGATCGGTAACGGTGCCGTCGCCATGATCAATGAAACGCTGTTGTGCCAGGGCAGAATCATCCAAGCCCGTTATCGTCATCAGTAACAGGAGAATTCCGCCGGCCAGCACTTTGGAGGTCATATTTTGCATAGTGATCAGAGGCGGCATTGGGTGGATAATTAAAGCCGCACAGTGAAGATTAATAAAGAAGATTGCGGGTGTCAAGCCGCAAACCCGCTCATCAGCGGGCTTTTAACTTTAAAAAAAGCAGCGCTTGGGTTTTTACACGAATCAGCCGCAAAAACTGCTTTTGAATGCCATCATTTCCGGCGGTGACTGCCATTGACTTCATGCAGCCCCCGTTGAGGGCAGATGGGGCACGAAGCCGAAGCGTTTATAAATATTCCGGGCGGCGGGTGAAAGCATAAAATCGATAAATTTTTGGGCGTTTTGCGGATGTAAAGCATCTTTTAGGCGGCAGATAAAATAGTTGATCTTACCGCGCTGGTCCAGCCGGTCGCCGGGTTCGATCACCTCGAATGCCAGGCGGGTCACCCGGGCCTGCATCGCTTCCGTCACCCAGACCGGTCCGACATCAACGGTTTTCTTTTCAATCCGCAACGGTGTCTCTCTGTGATGGACAAGCGTAAAAATCGTTGTGCCTTCGGCCCGCTTTTCTTCCATGATGCGCTTGACAAGGGCATTGCCACCGGCCTGGCGGTACATGTCGACGATGTGATGGGCAATATCTTCATTTTCAGGGTCCGGCTGTGAGATGCGGACATCATCCCTTGCCAGGTCGCTGACCGATGTGATCTTAGCCGGATTGCCCCGGGGGACCATCAGGGTCAGGCGGTTGTGCAAATACAGATGTTCGTCTCCAGGCCGGATATGCCCTTGCTGTGCCAAAATCTGCATGGCCTTTTGATGAACCGAGCTGTATACATCCGGATAAACACTAAACGGTTTATTTTGCCACAGGGCGCCTCTTGCCAGTATCTGCTTGAGCTCCAAACCCGGCGGAAGCGTTTCATAAAATATTTTCTTTATTTCCGGATGCCGGTTTTTGAAAGCCGAGATGATTTCGGGCATAACCATGAATTGATTGCCCGCCATGAAAAGCACCAGGTCAGCTTCTGCGGCAATTTCCAGATGATGCAGGTCATCGGCACGGTCTGGCGGAATGACGGGTAATTTCTTTGTGTCCATTATAAGATCCTTTAAGCAGCATTGCTGATACAACCAATCAAAATTTTAAAGGTGTCAGGCCTCTGGCTACTGGTTGCTATCTCTGAACCTGTAAACACAGAGAGTCAAGGTCTAATAAAGACGAACGTCCAACATTCAACGTTTAACATCCAACGTCAAATGGTTGATCGGAATTGGTCGGATTAGGAGCGATGAGCGAAGCGATATCCAAATTGGACGTTCGAAGTTGGATGTTCGATGTTGGGCGTTAATTTTTACATCTGCTGAACCCTGAGGCTTTAAGGTTGACACATTAAGCCGGAAAACGATTTGGCGTCGTTCTATCGAGCTATGTCGTGCACGCAGATCGGGCCGTAAACCAGCACGTCAGGGCCTATAAACTGCACACCAGGCCGGAAAATGACATTTCGCTTTTCCTGACACCTGACACCAGAACCGCCAGCGGCGGAACTTTAGAGACTGACACGTGCCTGCCGCGGCGAAGCTCGATAGAGCGGAGACGGGACTCCTGAAACCTCTTGGGGCTTTTAAGCCCTAATTACCTTTTAAACTCGACCGTACGACGATCTCCGAGTGCAATGTCCGATGAACCGGACAGCGATCGGCAATTTGCAGCAGGCGCTTTTTTTGCTGATCATCCAGCTCGCCGGACAGATCGATTTCACAGTCAAATTGATCCAGTTGGCCTTCTTTTGTAACGCAGGTCTCACAATCGGCGGCATCAATTTTTTTATGGCTTAAATGCACGCTGGCGCCGTCTAGCGGCCATTGCTTACGGTCCGAATACATGCGCAGGGTTATGGCTTTGCAGGCGCCTAGGGAAGCCATCAACAAATCAAAAGGGGCCGGGCCCAGATCGGTGCCGCCCATTGATGCGGGCTCATCCGCCACCAGACTGTGACCGGCGGCCATAATGTCGGTAACATAGGGGGACTTGCCTATTTGGGCGGTCACCTGATGCTGGACGTCATCACTGGATGGTTGATCCTTATCAGAAACATCGATGTATTTGCCGGCCCAGGCCGCGATGACGGCACCGGCATACAGTGAATCCGCCTGGTGAGTCAGCAGATGGTCGGCTTGATCGAGGGAAACAAAGCTTTTGGGATGCCGGGCGGCCTGGAATATCTGGGCGGCGTTTTCGATACCAACGGTTTCATCAACCGGTGAATGTAGCACCAGCAGCGCCCGGTTTAGATTTTTTAGGACGTCTTGCATGTTGACGAGCTGCAGATCATCTAAAAACTGTTTTTTAAGCGTAAACGTTCTGCCCGCCAGGCTGACCTCGGCTTCGCCGCGGTTTTCAATAATCTGGGTAACGCTGCCAAGGGACTGGGTCACATGTCGGGGGTCGGCCGGCGCGGCAATCGTGACGATCGCCCTGGAAGAGGGAATACGCTGGGCAGCCTGCAGGACAGCAGCCCCGCCAAATGAATGGCCGATCAATATTTCAGGCGCCTGATAATTCGATTTTAGAAAATCGGCGGCCACAATCAAATCATCAACATTTGAGGAAAAATTGGTATCGGCAAATTCCCCTTCACTTTCACCCAGCCCCGTAAAATCAAAGCGCATCACGGCGATGCCTTCACGGTTAAGCGCTCGGGTGATGTGGGCAACGGCTTTGATGTTTTTAGAGCAGGTAAAACAATGCGCAAACAGAGCGTAAGCCGCCGGCCGGCCGGCAACCGGCAAGTCGAGCCGGGCCGCAAGCACCTGTCCGTCTTTGTTTTCAAATTCGATTTTTCTGAATTTCATATGCGTTCCTTCTTTTAGTTTAGCCACAGACACACACGGACATTCACAGACTAATTTTTGGGACGAACTTGTTGCTTGTGCAAATTGTTTGGGTGTGTCTGTGTGGGTCCGTGGCTAATTTATTTGTCTTTATATGGCACGAAATCGACAATGGCCGGTGGCTGCAGGTTTGTATCTTCAAGCATTTTGAGCGCGGCTTCGATGACCGCATGCTGTTTGGCCGGGTCATCGGGCGCAGCCAGCGGATAGCCGTGACGGAAAGGAACCACCAGAGCGCGCGGGGGACGCACTTTTTCGGCAACCATTCGCAACAGTTGAATCGTTACAGTCGAAATGCCGTTCCGTTCCAGTTCCGCTGCCACCAGACCCACGGTCTGATTGCAAATCGGTCAGACCGGTACCAGCAGAGCCGCATCCACCGCATCATCTTTTAGCAGTTTCAGCGCAGCGGGCAGTGTTTTTTTCAGCATGCGACCGGGTGCGGTAATCGAACCCATAAAGGACAGATGACGGTGGTTTAGCAAACCGATGCGCCCCTTTTTTTCCAGCTCCCGCATGCGGCTGATCGGAAAAGCCAGATTAGGATCCTTGCGGATTCCGGAATGGTCGAAACTATCACTGCGGTGCGCATCGATTAAGCGGTCGACGGTGATGTCCGATTGAATTTCGCGAAAACTGTAATCTCCCCCCCGAATCGTTTCATCAAAGGGCGCTTGATCGGCTGTAATGAAACCCGAGCTCGAAACCAGAGCCAGACGACAATCTTCCAAAGGCTTTTGCAATGGCTGCCATGGAACCGGGTCAACACGTCGCCAGGGGTAGGCTTTCAGAAACAGCCGGTATTTTATTGGAAACTCACGCAGATTGCCCAAATTGGATATACCTCAATGAATAAAGTTAACAGCTTCTGCATGATGACATGAGTGGGATCTGATGTCTTTTTTGAACTTGACCTATGTCATTTTTATTCAAGCATGCGTCGCATAATTTTTTATCTGATATATGCATATTTATTCAGTTGAAGGTATGTGTTTGATGTTGCCTTTTTCATTTCAGTCGAGTTTGGCATTAAATCGAACGCAATTCAATTCTCTTTTGCATCGGGTTAAAATTTTATCACGGGATGAATTTCATTCATTATATTAATGGCTTGACATTCAAAAACCCAGTAGGTAGAACATGAAGCATCGGCGCAAACTGCGGCTGCGCCTTAGTAGAACCGCAATTACGAGCGCATGCATCAAACGCGAAAAGAGTTATGGTTTCATTGGTTCTATTATGTTGTGGTCTATTCCCCCATAACGCATTTACAGCCAAAATAAGGAGGGTTTACCATGATTGAAAAGAAAATGAAATTGTTCATGATTTTTTTCTTGGGAATTTTTCTAGTCCTACCGGGAAACACGGCCCTGGCGGCTGAGCAGCCCATTGTCGTTGGTGCGCCGCTTTCAACCGCCTTTCTTTATGGATGGGGTCCAGAGAGAGCCTTTACATTGGCCATTGAGGAAATCAATGCCGACGGCGGCGTCAACGTGGGCGGCAAAAAACGGCCATTCAAATTGGAGGTCATCGATACACGGGATCTGGAGCCGGGTGTACCGGTCAGTGAAGCGCTGCTGGCGGTCGAAAAACTGATTCTGGATAAAAAGGCCGATTTTATCGTCGGCGGGCCGGTTCGTTCAGAGGCGGCCCTGGCCGCCATGCCACTTTTGAGCAAATACAAAAAGGTTTCAATCCTGACCACCGGTGTGCTGACGCCCAAATACCATGCAATGGTGGCTGAAAATTATGACAAATATAAATATTGTTTTCGCATCCATGGCGAGGCCAAAAACCTGGTGGGCGAGATGTTTGCCAATTTCACCGAGCTGAAGGAAAAGTATGGCTTCAACAACCTGTTTATCATCGCCCAGGATGTCTCGCATGCGCGCGGTGCAGCCGAAGTCATGAATTCGGTGGCCACCAAAAAGGGCTGGAATGTTACCGGGGTCGAGATTTACCCCACCGGCGCAACCGACTTTTCCATGGGGTTGCTCAAAGCCAAAAACAGCAAATCTGAAATTATCAACATCTGGATGGATATGCCCGAAAGCGCCATTTTGCTCAAGCAATGGTATGAAATGAAAATTCCGGCCCTGCCATTCGGCTCCACCCTGGCAGCCGCCGAGCAGCCCGGTTTCTGGGAAGCCACCGACGGCAAAGGCGAATTTACCCTGTGTAATGTGGTCAACGCCGGCAACGCGCCTTCTGATGCCACTCCCTGGACCATGAAGTTTTACAACGCTTACGAAAAACGGTGGGGCGTCGCACCCGAGGGGTTAGGCGGTTCCAGCAGCTATATGGCCATTTATGTGTTGCGGGACGCCATCGAACGTGCCGGCAGCCTGGATTCGGACAAAATTGTGGCTGAACTGGAAAAAACCGATGTCATGGGCGTCTACGGGCGCCTGAAATTCGACCCCAAAAGCCATCAGGTCATCCCGGCCAATGATCCCGAAACCGGCGCGGTGGGCAGTATCCTGCAGTGGCAGGACGGCAAGCGGGTCGTGGTTTATCCCAAGAGTATTGCCAAAGGCAGCATTGAGTTGCCGCCCTGGATGAAAAAATAAACCCTGAATCCTGCATGAAAATTAATGCGAAGGTGAGATTCAATTATGCGGGTTGAAGGCGCTGCCTTTGTGGCGCCTTCAACCCGTTTCACGCCTGTTTCCCCTGATCATACCATGCAAATTTTGATTTACGGTACCATAAACAGTGTCGCCCTGGCCCTCTTTGCCTTGGGATTTGCAATGGTTTACGGCGTCAGTCGGTTGCCCAATTTTGCCCATGGCGCCCTTTACGTGACCAGCGGATTTATTACCTGGACCTTTGTCAACACGCTCAAGCTGAATTATCTGCTCAGCATCCTGCTGGCGATGGTTGGCACCGGAATTATCGGGGCGCTGATCTACCAGTTCGTGCTGATCCGGATCCGGGGCATGGAAATATCAGAAATTATGGCCACCTATGCCATTGGGCTGGCTATTCTGGAGGGACTTCGCTGGGGCGGATTCAGGGGCCTGACCTATACCCTGCCGGCCTTTATTGAAGGCAGCACCGAAATTGCAGGCGTATCGGTGGATTACCAGCGATTGCTGGTCGTCGGCATCGGTGCGGCAGTCGTTGCAGCGCTGTGGCTGTTTACCCATTATACGCGCATCGGCCTGGCTCTGCGCGGAATGGCCCAGGACGAGCGAGCCGCCATGATGCTGGGTATCGATTCGGACCTGATGGCGCTGGCGGCCATGGGGTTCGGATCCATGCTGGCCGCCCTGGGAGCCGTCGTGTTGCTTCCTCTGGGAAATATTGTCGTCGAAGCAGGCTATAACGTACTTATTCTGGCCATCGCGGTTTGCATTGTCGGCGGTCTGGGCAGCTGGATCGGTGCCGTGCTGGCGGCGTTTATCATTGGTTTTGCTCAAATTCTAACCGTCGTTTACCTGGGGGCTCACTATCAGATGGTGGTCGCCTTGCTGGCCATCATCATCACGCTGATTTTAAAACCCTCCGGGCTGTTTGGACTTCAGAAAGAGCTGGAAGAACGCGTATGAATGCATCCAAAGAACAGCGCCGCAAGGAACGCTTGGACCGCGGGATCAAGGTTCGATCTGAAAGCATCTATGCCCTGATGTCCTGGCGTGAGCTGTCCTATTTGTTTCTGCCGCGATTTGTGCTGATCGGCGGCCTGCTGATGTTACCGCTGGTAATGCCCTCCATGTACTGGCAACGGGTGATATCCATCGTCTGCATCTATGCCTTGCTGGCATTGAGTTTTGATTTTCTGGCACATTATGTGGGCCTGGTGTCATTGGGTGGTGCCTTTTTTATCGGCACCGGCAGTTATATCGCTGCCATTCTCAACACGTCTTTTGGTTTGTCACCCATCTTCACTATTCCGATTGCCACGTTGCTGGGGGCAGCCATATGCACCGTGCTTTTACTGCCCTGTCTTCCATTGCGGGGGGTTTATTTTGCCATTGTCACCCTGATGTATCCGCTGCTGTTTGCGCGCGTGATCGAGGCGCTGGATATTCTGGGTGGAACCGATGGGATTATGGGTATCGAAAGTTTTGCCAACCGCTGGATGGAGCAATATTTTATCATTGCAATGGTGCTGATACTGCTATTCGGAACCCGTCGATTGGTCAACCAGGATATCGGGCTGGTTTTCAGAGCAGTGAAAGACAACGACCAGTCGGTCCGGGCGTCGGGGATGAGTGTGACCTACTACAAATCCATAGCGGTGTTTATTGCCGCCGCAATCGGTTGTCTGGCGGGCGCCTATCTGGTTCATTTGTACATGTGGGCCGGACTGTCGACACTGGCCCTGGATTTTTCCATCCTGCCCATTGCCGCCACCGTCATCGGCGGTTCCGGAACGCTGGTGGGACCGGTGCTGGGCGCTTTTATTCTGGTGCCGATATCAGAATTGTTGCGGGCGTTCGGGACCCTGCGCATCGTATTTTACGCCCTGATTCTGCTGGCGTTTATTATTTTTCGCAGCGAAGGCATCATGGTTTATGGCCAGCGCAAATATCATCAATTCGAAAAGTGGATCAAAGTATGAATACATCGACAACACCGCTGCTGCAGATCAAAGAGGTGACCAAAGCCTTCGGGGGCATCTATGCCTTAAATGAAGTCAGTTTCGATCTGCATGAAGGCGAAATCCTGGGCATTATCGGACCTAACGGGTCCGGCAAGACGACCCTGGTCAACTGCATCACCGGCTTTATCGGGCTCAACGCCGGAGAGGTTCTTTACGAGGGTAAGAAAATTTCCGGCAAGCCCCCGCACAAGATCGCCGACATGGGGATTACCCGTACCTTTCAGATCATGCGTCCGTATTACAGCCTGCCGGCCTATAAGAATCTGGTGATTCCGCTTTTTTCGCCGCGTGCCAAACGGACCGGCGGCTGGAGGGGCGGTGGCAAGCTGGGGGATCGCAATACGGTCAGCATCGATATACTGGAAGAATTGGGTTTTGAGCGCGAATCTTTTGTGCCCTATAAAATGGCATCCAATTTGCCCACCGGCTATCTCAAGCGTCTGGAGCTGGCCCGCTGTCTGGCGTTAAATCCAAAGGTGATCATCTGTGATGAAGTGTTTTCGGGGTTGAGCATGAGTGAAATTGCCAGCATGGTGCCGCTGGTGGAACGATTGCAGATGGAGGGCATCACCCTGATTATGATCGAACATCGCCTCAGGGAGCTGTTTCAGGTGGCCAACCGGATCATGGTACTCAATTTCGGCGAAAAGCTCATCGAGGGCACGGCCGAAGAAGTCATGGCAGACGAAAAAGTCAAAGAGGCCTATTTCGGATCCGAGGAAGTCGAGGAGGTAATGGCGCATGCTTGAGGCAAATCGGCTGATGGTGTTTTATGAAAACATGCTGGCCCTTAATAACGTCAGCATCAGGTGTGGAAAAAATCAAATTGTCGGCGTCTTTGGCGCCAACAGCGCCGGCAAGTCCACGCTGATGTACACCCTGTCGGGCATCATGGAGGATATCCGCAAAAAGGAGGCAATGGCCGGTGGCGAGCGCATCAGTGTACTGGGCGATATAACCTATCTGGGCGAGGACATAACGGGCCTGAAACCCAGCAAACGAGCCAAAAAAGGAATCGTGCTCTGCCCGGAAAGACGCCGAATCTTCAAAGAGTGCAGTGTCCTGGATAATTTACGGATCGGGGGCTATCTGGCAACACCGGCCCAGGCCAAGGAAACGCTGGCATATGTGTTTAAAGTTTTTCCGGCACTTGAAAAATTACAAAAACGAATCGGCGGATTTTTAAGCGGGGGTGAACAGCAAATGCTGGCCATCGGCAGAGCACTGATGGCGCAGCCGAAACTATTGCTGCTCGACGAACCGCTTTTGGGACTCAGTCCGTTGATTCAGGCGGTCCTGGTGCGGGCCACCAAGGAAATTCGCGATGAAATGGGTATTTCCATTATTGTGACCGAACAGTATGCCCGGCCCGTTTTGCCGATCGTCGATTATGCCTTTATTCTGGAAAACGGAGCCGCGGTTCTGGAAGGAACCCGCGAGAAGTTGATGAATAATCCGGATGTAAGGTCGGCCTATTTCGGCATCTAAAAGCTGTCTGATAAATGCGTTAAAAGAAGTGCCTAAAATGCCTAAAATGAGCTAAATTGACTAAATTTGAGGAATTCTGCCATTTATATAAGAGATGGAGCGCAGCGACACATTCGCTTTAGTCACTTCCAACTTTAGCTCACTTTAGTCACTCCTTGTTGCCTATACATTTAAATAGATCACCTGCTCATCGGGCAGTTTTAGGTGACCCCGTTCGAAGATCTAAGGGGAGTTCTTTAAAGGAATGAGTCAAACGAGATCAGCATTGGAAAGAGAGTTGACCTTTTCGCGCTTTGATCAGATGAGCGAGCGCTATCCGGATAACACCGCCGTTGTTTATCTGGGGCAGAACTTTTCATTTGCCAAAATACGGGAACTCAGTGAACGCTTCGCCGGCGCCCTGCAGGATTTAGGCGTTAAAAAAGGCGACCGGGTGATGATCTACATTCCCAATTGCATTCAATGGGTCATTGCTTTTTTGGGGATCCAGAAAATGGGGGCTGTGCTTGTGCCGGTGTCCCCCATTTATACATCCCATGAACTCGATTATATGATCAAGGACTCCGGGGCCGAAACCATCATCTGCCAGGATACCAACTTTTGTTATGCCAGCGATGTGTTTGCCGAATCCGGGCTCAAACGCATCA
>JASFGN010000041.1:0-10289 GCA_050123735.1 Desulfobacterales bacterium
CTTATCGCCTGCCCGGGACAGGCCTTGGCACACTTTCGACAAACCTCGCACATCTCTCTAACGCCGATTTCAATAGGCTTGTCCGGTACCAGCGGTAGATTTGTAAGTACTTTGCTGATCCGCACTCGCGGACCGTACCGCGGTGCAATTAAAAGACCATGGCGTCCGAGTTCGCCAAGACCGGCATTAACGGCCATAGGAATACTTAGCGCCGTGTCATTGCCGCTGGGGATAGCTTCATAACCCAGATCCCGAATAAAATGAGCCACAGAAGAGGCCATAAAGGCCATCATTGAATAACCCCGGCCCGTAGCCGCATTCTCGCCATAGGCCGGCGCTGTGCGCATCAAGGTGTAATCCATCTCATGAAGCATGACGATGGCGTTTTTAAACGTATCGGGGATATCATCGATGGCAGAATGATCAAACGTACCAGGATGAAAGCGATGGGAGTAAATCCAGCGTCGATCCACTCTACAGATGCCAACTGCCGATGCCCCCATGTAGATAGCCGCCTTTTTTACAATTTTCGTCATCTCCAGCGGATCTGAGACAATCCACTTTTCTCCCGCCGGTATGCGGTCTCTGGTTTCAATCTCTGCTGAGTCCGGGAACCATTCATACAGGCCTGCATTGCCGACAATATTGCCAAACCCCCACCATCTTTCCAGATACCATGATCCCATCGAGAAGGCCCAGTCCAGCAAGGTATAACCTTCACCATTTTTAAAATTACGCACCCCATAGTGTTTTTTGCCCATTGCCAGTATTTCAGCATCGGATCTTTCGGTATCTCTCGGTCTAGAGAACATCGTCTTTCTCTGATCGAATCGTCCAGCATCACCGGAGCCTATTTTTCTTAGGCGTATCGTCATATATTATGCCTCATGGAATTTTATTGTTTTTTTCAATCTGATTTTCCCGGTTTCGTGACCATCAACCGGATCAGATTCGCCAAATCAACAAGTTGCTCAGGTCACTTTGAGAGTGTCTTGATATGCAGCGGTTATGGCTTTGGACAACTCAAAAGCCCCGCTGGTTTTCATCTGGGTGAGCTCTGCATTCAATAGATGAAATCTTTCGAGTGCTGCCAGGATCGATTGCAGCTTCTGGAGGTAAATCCCCGCGGCTTCTTTCCCATATTTGGCAGCTTCGACAATTGCATCAACTGCCAATCGTCCGCTTTTAAGAGCGGTGCCGATTCCCTCAAATGTTATGGGCAAAAGCAAGCCGGCAGCATCTCCTATCAGCATAACGTTGCCGATGGCGGGGAAAAAACGCTTCGAAATCAAAGCCTCGTGGAGTTGTGGTATCAAACAACCATCCTTCCAAAGCGCCTTGCTCTTGGCGTTAAAACCGTATTTCGTTAAAATATGAATAATCTCATGCTTCAGCTCTTTTATTCCACTGCCTTCAATCAGAAAGTAGTCATCTTTGTGGTTAAGGCCAAAGCGGGGGCGCGCACGATATTTCGGAAAAAACCAGTGGAAGTAATTGTTGTCCAGATCCAGATTGCCTTTATAGCATTCCCGTATGGGTGCGGAATATCGAACTTTAAGTTTTGGAAATATCGACTTCCTGACAGCAGAGGCCGCACCATCAGCCCCGATGACAAACCTTGATTTAACCTCTTGCGTCTTTTTGAGCTGTATCACTGTCACACTGCAAGGGTCAGTCTTGTGATTGACCCCGATGACCTTTGCCTCATCCCGTATTTCGACACCCGCTTTACGGGCATTTTGAATCATCCAGAAATCCAGATCCTTCCTCCAAGCCAGCGGCGTTTTGCATTGAATAATCTGGGGCTGCACCCCGGGCAGATGGATCTGATGGCCTGATAAATAATACGGTGAAGCCAGGACCGCCTTTGGGATTTTGCCGAATTCCTGTTGAATGATTTCGTTGGCCCACGGACCCATGACCATGCCGGAGCAAACTTTATCACGCGGCAACCGTTTCCGTTCGACCAAGAGGGTTTTAAAACCCTGACGGGCACATCTTTGAGCGGAAACAGCACCCCCCGGCCCACCCCCTATGACGATGACATCATACATCAGTTGAGGCCCTCCGGTTTTAAAGATCCGACTTGATAATTCGCAGAAATGCCTCAGCCGGCGGCGACAGCTTGGCACGTCTCGCAAAAACGATATCGGTCTGAACCCAAATGGGGCCTTCGTTGATATCCAATGGTTTGAGCAATCCCATTTTCGCTTCGAGCTCAATTTCTGGCTTGTAAAGAAATGAAATGCCGCGTTCCTTGATAATATACTCTTTAATGAATTCAACGCTACCGGCTTCCACGAGCACCGATGGCTTTACATCGTGGGATGCCAGCAGCGATAGAATAGCATGCCGCGAACCCGAACCACTTTCACGGATGATAATCGGTTCGTTTTTAAGTTCAAAAATCGAGACCATGGATTTGGCGGCCAGTCTGTGATTGGGCGAGATCACCACACAAAATTCTTCTTTGGTGTATGGAACCACCTTCAGCTTGTTAAGGTGCGGCAATCGACCGATGATACCCATGTCGTATTTGAAGGCCGCGATGCTATCCGCTATTTCCTGGGAGCTGCCGACTTTTAAGAAGACTTTTACCTTTGGGAAACTCTCTTGAAACCTGGACAGCAGGCCCGGCATCAGATGCCGGGCAAAACTGCGGGTGGTTCCGATGGTAAGGGAACCCTGGGTCAAGTCTCCGTAGCTTTTGAGCACATATTCCATCTCATCGACAATCTTGAACATCCGTTTGGTGTAACTGTAGAGCACCTGGCCCACATCAGTGAGCAGAAGCTCTTTGCCGTACTTGCGAAAAAGTCTCACATCGAGCTGATTCTCAAAGGCTTTGATTTGCATGGTCACAGCCGGCTGGGTGACATGGAGCGCTTCTGCAGCTCGAGTGATGCTCTTTTCTCTGGCAGCAAGGTAAAACGTCCTGAGTTGGTTAAGATTGATTTGCATATGCGAAATTCGGAGTAGGTATAAGAAAATCTTATGAGGATATAAAATTAATTGAATTGACATGTCAATCCAAAAAAATTAACAAAATTCATTATAATTTATTTAAATTAATGATTCTCATTCACCGAACGATCCGGTTAGGGAGGAAGAGGCGATGGCGGAATACGACGGAATAATCATAGGTGCTGGGCCCAATGGTCTGCTCGCGGCTTCTTATTTGGCAAAAGCGGGGCTGAAAATTCTGTTGCTTGAGCGAAGATTTGAAATGGGCGGTGGATTGTGTTCAGAGCAAATTACGATTCCAAGTTTTATCCACAACACACACGCCATATATATGCCCATGGTGGATTACGCTCCATTTTTTCAGGATTTCAAACATGAAATGGAGGAAGTTTATGATCTAAAGTTCATCCATCCCGATCCCGTCATGACTTTGACTCTTGATGATGATCGCACCTTATCAGTTTATCAGGATGCCGAACGCACCGCTCAATCCATCGCTCAATTTTCCGAAAAAGATGCACGCACTTATGTAAATGCCGCTGCAAAATTCAAGGAGTACATGGATGTCTTTATCGCACCGGCCACGTACTATCCGCCGCATCCAGCCATGGAAGCGATGACCAAAATGAAATCCCATGAAGTCGGGCAGGATCTTCAGGCCTTGCAACCCATGTCGCCCAGGGCAATTGTGGAAGAGCTCTTTGAAAACGAACACGTTCGCACATTATTTCTATATGCCTCCTGCATGTGGGGGTTGGATTATGATCTGGAGGGACTTGGTTTTTTGGTTCCGCTATACTTCAACCGGGCTGCCAACTATCGCCTGGTGGTGGGCGGAAGCCACCATCTGGCACATGTGATGAGCAAGCTACTTTACAAAAATGGCGGAATGATCATCGGACCCAAACCGGTCAACAAGATTGTCATCGAAAATGGCCGTGCCAAAGGTGTTGAAACCGCTGACGGCTATTATTACGAAGCCAACAAATTTATTGTCAGCAGTCTCAATCCGCATCAGACATTTCTGGAACTGGTCGGTGAAGATCAGCTGGATTCTGAATTTACGACTCGTATCAAAGATTGGAAATGGGAGAAAACTAGTTTTTTTCATGTGCACCTGGCCCTGAATGAATCACCACGGTTTAAAGCCGCTGAAAAAAATCCGGATGTGCTCAAAACCTTTATTCATTTATTCGGATATAACTCCTATCAGGAGTTGATCGACCATTATAACGCAATTCGCAATGGTGAATTGAGAGATTCAGGTTTCAACAGTTGCTTCCCTACTTTGCATGACCCTTCGCAAGCGCCGGCCGGCAAACATACTGCTTTGATTTCCAATCACGCACCGTATCATTTGGTTGATGGTGGTGCGGAGCAATGGTACGACATCCGGGACCAGATAGCGGATCAATGTTTGGACAAATTAAGATTGTATGCGCCCAACATCAATGAAAGCAGCATCATGTGGCGTTACATCACGACGCCAAAGGACATCCATAACAAATTTATCGATATGCAAGAGGGATCCTACAAGCAGGGCGCCTATCTGCCGCTCCAAATGGGATATTTGCGGCCTAACGAGCTCTGCGCCGAGTATGCCACGCCCATCAAAGATTTATATATTTGCGGTGCCTGCACTTATCCCGGAGGCACCATCCTGATGGCCAATGGATACAACGCCGCCAATCGGATTGCCGACGACTACGGCATTGAGAAATGGTGGCAAAAACCACAATCCGTCGCGCGAGCCGAGGAGCTCGGCCTCCTTTAGGAGTATAGCATTATGAAAGTCCAGTCTACCGGTTTGGGCAAAACAGTCATGCTGGCCCATTTTAAAGAGCTTTTGAACACAGAATACGACAGCCAGCAGGTCTTGCAGTTAACCATGGAATCGACCGAACCCTTGCACTGGACAATAAAAGTTTATATGGAGCCTGCTGATTTGCGCACGGCTATTGTTATGGGACTCAAGCCCTCTGTGCTGTGGAAGGCTCTCCTGGCGGTTGTCACAGGACAATTTTCATTATTTAAAAAGCCGCCATCCGCAACACCGCAGCCGTCCGCCGAATTCAAGCAGTCACCGGTTGAATCATCCGTTGACTCGGCGGAAGCCGAATCCGGGACGTCCACCGGTTTGCTGTCGGATCTGAAGGAATCCGAGAACGGTGGCAAGCCGGTAAGTCCGTTGTCGAAGCTGAAAGGATAGCATTTTGCAGTAAGAGTGAATTGCGCTGGACAAAATCTAATTAAACCGGAATTCAAACTGATTAGCGCTGAAAGGAGCAGCGATTATGGCCGACATGAGCTTTGACGCCGTTGTCGTCGGAGGCGGGCATCACGCCACCATTATTGCCAATTACTTACAAAATGCCGGACTGGAAACCGGTGTTTTTGAACGCCTGCAGGAGATTGGCGGAGGCGCATGCGGAGACGAGCTTCCCGCTCCGGCTTTTTTGCAAAATCCCTGTGCTCACTTTACCCGCATGTTCGGCAATCCCGCCTATCACGATTTTAATCTCAGAAAATTCGGGCTGCATTATGTTTTTCCGGAAGGAAACGAGGCCATGGTTTTTCCGGATGAGACCTGTTTCGTCGGCTACACGGCCTTTCCGGTTGAGGATCCAGATACCGGCAAGGAAGGATTTTCCAACGAAAACTTCACCAAAACCTATAATGAAATCGCCAGATTTTCAAAAAAAGATGCGGACATGTATGAATGGATCACCGAGCGCTATGAAAAGCGCTGGCGCATAGCATTCCGCAAATATCGCTATAGCCCGCCGACGCCCTGGGGAGTGCCCAATCCGCTGGAGGAGCTGTTTACGGACGATAAATACGGATTTGACCCGGTCTGGCATTATATGAATGGCATCCAGGTGGCGCGAGATCTTTTCGAGAGCACCGAATTGCGCGTGCTGTTCATGCGCGCAATTGCCACCTCGTCGGGCTCTTTCCCGGTGGATGCCATGGGCGTCTACCAGGTCGTTCACATGCTGGGACTGGTGCTCTCAATGGAATCCGCCGCTATCGTATCCGGGGGAACCCATGCCATCACCCATTCTCTACAGCGTTCTTTCAGCTCTATGGGAGGCCAATTTTTTGTAGAGAGTGAAGTCGACAAGGTTCTTCTGGAAGGAGACCGGGCGGTTGGGATTAAACTGGTCAACGGAGCTGAAATCGAAGCGCGTAAGTTAGTGGTCAGCGACCTGGGTGTGCCGCAGACCATGCTGCGCATGTTGCGGGATACCAAATTAGCCGATCGGCTGGTGCACCGCATCAAAAACATAGATTACGACCGGGCCCAGATATTCTGGGGCAATGTCGCCCTTCATGAGCTGCCGGATTACAAGGCCAAAAGCTTCAACCCCGACCTGGGAGCGCAACCCCGCCTCTACATGGGACCCAAGGATGAAGACTACATGGCCTATAACTACATGTCTGAAATCTTTACCCAGGGCTTTCCCAGCCCGGGCAAAATGTTTTTGCTGGCCGCCCCTGACAGTATCTGGGACAAAAATCGCGCGCCGGAAGGCAAGCACACCATTTTGCTGGAAGAATTTGCCGCACCGCTGCGTTTTTTCAGTGAGGGGGACTGGCTGAAAATGAAGCGCGAAATCGTCGACCATATGCTCAAAGACTGGCAGATTTATGCGCCCAATATGACTTGGGATAATGTGATCGCCCACAATATTCAGACGCCCCTGGATGTGTCTTATCGCCATCCGGATATGAAAGAGGGTGGCTGGGCCGAAGGCGCCATGATGCTCTCAATGCATGACCGTTTTCGGCCGGTGCCGGAAATTTCCAATTACCGGATCCCGAATGTAAAAAATATGTACATTTGTTCTTCCAATTTGCATTCCTGCGGCGGCATCGGTCGCGGCAGTTCGTATAACTGCTTTAAAATCATCACCGAAGACTTCGATTTACCGAAGATTTGGGAAGAAAAAGGCAGAGAATATTAATTGCGGATTGTGCAGTGCGGCTTCAGGGGAGTGGGACGCGGAATAATCGAAACGAGGAGTCAATATGCGCTTGAAGGATAAAGTCGCCATCGTGACGGGCGCCGCCAAAGGGCTTGGCCGGGCTTTTGCCATTAAAATGGCCGCAGAAGGCGCCCGCATCATGGCTGTTACTCGCAAGGATATGGACAACCTAAAAGAGACGACAAGGCAAATCGAACGTCTTGGTGTCCAGGCTGCTTATTTTCAGGCCGACGTTTCAAAAGAAGCGGATACTCTGGCCATGGCCAAAGAAGCCGTCCAGGCATTTGGCCGCATTGATATACTGGTCAACAATGCTGCTGTCTATGACGGCCTAAAACGCAAGCCTTTTTATGAAATCGACCTGGCCGAGTGGGATCTGGTTATGGCCGTCAATGTAAAAGGCGCATTTCTGGCCGCTAGAGCCGTTTTTCCTTACATGCAAAAGCAGGGCTATGGAAAAATTATCAATCTGGCATCGGAGGTCTTTTTTACCGGTTCGCACGGCTTTGCCCATTATGTATCATCCAAGGGGGGCATTATCGGACTGACTCGCGCGCTGGCCGTGGAAATGGGACCTTACAATATTTGCATCAATTGCGTAGCGCCGGGCTTTACCGACACCGAGGCCAGCCGAAGTTTGGCCGACGTAAACAAATACGACACATCCAAAACACCTCTGAACCGAATTGAAAAACCAGAAGATCTGACGGGGGCCGCGGTCTTTCTGGCATCGGCCGAAAGTGATTTCATCACCGGTCAGACCCTGCTGGTGGATGGAGGTCGCGCCATGCATTAAAAGAGAGGCACGCGGCCCAAAGGAAAAAACTTTGCCCACAAAACAGCCGCAGCCCTGGCTTTCCTAAGTGGTGATCGCATGACCGTAAAATTTATTCAGTATTGGGATGTGCTCTCCGAGCGTGAGGACGAATTCAGTAAATTCGTGAAGAAGAGTTATATTCCGGGTATCAACGAAACCGGATATCTCAGGATCGTCGGCTCCTGGCATGTTGCCGCCGGTGAGGGTCCCTACTCAATCATGGAAGGCGTGGCAGACTCGGTTAAAAACGTCCATAATCTGCTCCAGCTGGAAGATTTCAAAAAACTGAGTCATCTGCTGCATTTCCTGATTACCAATTACAAAAGCAAACTGCTCGTTCCCACCGGCCCTGTCGAGGGGATTGTCCCCGCAGATAAAAACTATCGCTTCAATCACCATTATGATGTCAATTACGACAAATACGATGATTATATGGCGTTTATCATAAATGAGCATATCCCGACCATGGAAGAATTGGGCGTCAAAATGATCGGCGGATGGTATGTTGCTATTGGTCCGGGGCCCAATATGGTCGTTGAAGGCGCATGTCCCAGCATTAAAACCATCATGGACGCCATCGGCAGTGAGCGATATCGCCGCCTGGTGGCAAACTTACTTTCGATGGTCAACGGTTTCGGCAGCAAGATTCTGGTGGATACCGGACTGCTATCGTAACGAGGGAAAAAACGATGCCGGTCAAATTGATCCAATACTGGAACATTCAACATTGCACCCAATCGGATTTCGATGCCTATTTTACCGGGGAATATGTGCCGCGCATCAATGAATCCGGCTTCATGAAAATAGTGGGCTCATGGCACGTGGCTTCCGGCGAAGGTCCTTATTTTATCACTGAAGGTGTTTCCAGATCCGTAAGCGAAGTGGAAAGTCTCATTATGGCGTCCTTTTATATTGAGCTTCGGCAACGTCTTTTGCGTCTGGTTCATGATTATCAAACCAAACTGCTCGTTCCGATTGAATCGCTAAAACCGGATGTTCCGGACATCGAATATGGATATAAATTTAATCAGCATTTTAATATTAATCCCGCTGACTTTTATACGTTTCTGGATTTTGAGAACAAGGTTCACCTTCCGGAGATGAAACGCTTTGGCGTCACGATAGCCGGTGGTTGGAATGTTGCCGTGGGCGCCACACCTTATGTGATCGATGAAACCCGGGCCGATAAATTAGAAGTAATTGGCGAAATGCTTCAAAACCCGGCCTACCAGAAGTTAACCCTTAAATTGCTCCAATTGGTCTCCAATTACGGATGCAAAATTCTGGTGCCCTCCGGACATATTAATAGCTGAGTTTGATATGAAAATCTTTCGCGTCCAAAATTCAGGCAATACCGAATCGGGGCCGTGGGGCAGTATGGTAGACCGGACGATTTCAGACGAACTTTCGTTTTGCAAATAAATTGACAAACCCAGGAATTTATCAGCTGCGTCTTGACACTGGATTGAGGGGTTTGGCCGTCATTTCGGGGTGGCGGCCTGCAATTCAATGGCAGGCCGGAAGCATAAGTGCGCCCTAACCATAGGTTGTCCCGTCTAAATAGCCGGGTTAAAAACCCGCGCAGGTGACCGATGAGCACATTCACCGGAAGGCTTCTCAGGATTAACCTCACCGATTCGTATTCCGCGGAAGAAGAAATTCCCCGGCGATACAATGAACATTTTATTTCAGCCAGGGGACTGGGAGCCAGGTATCTGTATAATGAGCTTATGCCTGAGATAGACCCACTATCTCCAAACAATAAATTACTGCTGCTCATCGGTGTGCTGGGAGACACCGGACTTCAGGGATTTTCCAAATGGGCGGTAATGTCCAAAAGCCCTTTGACCGGTACTATTTTCCGCTCCATCTCTGGCGGAAATTTCGGAGTGTGGATGAAGCGCGCCGGCTATGATCTCATCATCATAGAGGGCAAGGCCAAGGCGCCGTCCTACATCCACATTGACACTGCTGGCGTACATTTTCTTGCAGCTGCCGACCTCTGGGGACTGGACTATCGTCGGTTACAGGAACAACTAAAAAAAAGACACGGACCTCGCACCGAATCAGCCTGCATTGGACCCGCGGGTGAAAAACAGGTCCGCTATGCGGTCATCCACTCCGGAGAACGCACGGCTTCCCGGGGCGGTATGGGAACCGTTATGGGAGCCAAAAATTTGAAGGCGCTTTCGATCAATGTCCCAACTAAAAAGACCACCCCGTTCGATCCGGCAACCTTCAAAGGATTGATCAAAAGCCAGATCGACATTTTAAAAGATCATCCGCGTAAAAAAACCATGTCCAGCTTGGGAACACCGTACATCACTACCATCGTCAACAAGCTGGGCATTTTGCCTACCAAAAACTACTGCGAAGGAAGCTTCGCCACCATTGAAGACCTTTCCGGTGACCGGTTTTATGAATTGAAAATGACCCGGACCGGCTGTTATGCCTGCATGACCCGCTGCGGCGGCATGCGCGAGGTTACCCGAGGGCCTTTTAGCGGCTCACAGATCGAT
>JASFGN010000042.1:0-10273 GCA_050123735.1 Desulfobacterales bacterium
ATCGATCCCGTCATTTTTATGCAGCAGCGCCACCAGGGTTTTAAACTCATCTTCGGTAAAATCGTCATTGTGGATAATCTCGACCATTTGATCACGATCGGCGGAATCGGCCTGTTTTAGGGCCTGTATAATCGGCAGGGTCAATTTGCCCTCTTTGAGGTCTGCCCCGACCTCTTTTCCAAGGGCGGCGGTATCCATGGTATAATCAAACAAATCGTCCACCATCTGAAAAGCCAGCCCGAGATTATAGCCGTAATCAGACAGGGCCTGCTCTTTTTCCGGAGGCGCTTCCGCAATGACCGCGCTCACCGTGCAGGCGGCCTGGAAAAGAACGGCGGTTTTACGACGGATAACCTCCAGATACTCTTCTTCGGTGAGCGTGACATCACCTTTGCGCATCAGTTGATGGACTTCGCCGGTGGACATGTTCTCGGTTAAATTAGAAATAATATGAATGACTTTTATTTTGCCGGAATCCGCACAGATGGCCAACGCCCGGGCAAGCAAAAAATCTCCCACCAAAACAGCGACGGCATTGCCGTATACCGAGTGCGCGACCGTTTTGCCGCGTCGCAGAACAGCATCGTCGATGATGTCATCGTGCAAAAGCGTGGCGGCATGCAGATATTCCATGGCTGAAGCGACGGCTTTGGCGTATGGGTCGGCATAACCACAGAGTTTGGCGGCCAGCACCAGCAGCAAAGGCCGCAGCCGCTTGCCGCCGGCAAACAAAATATGGTTGGCGACTTCGGAAACCAGATCAAGGTAAGGTTTTAAATTCTCCGACAACTGGTTTTCGATTTCAGCGAGGTCTGCCTGGTTTTCCGCCAGAATCCGCTTTTTCAGGTCCTTCATATGGCATCTCCTATGAGGTCATATTCCATTGCGTCGCTTACCTTGATTTTCGAAAATGATCCGATTGCCGGGGCCGGTTGCCCGGGGCCGTATTTAATATAGGTCATGCCATCGACTTCAGGCGCCTGGAAAGGCGTCCGGCCGGCAAACAAATTTTTCTCAACCGGCTCTTCGACCAAAACCGGCAGCGTTTGACCGATATATTGCTGGTAATTGCGTGCGGATATGTCCAGCTGGCAGGACATCAGCTGGTCATAGCGCTCCTGAGCCACTTCGGCCGGCACGTGATCGGGCAAAAGGTGAGACCGAAGATCCTCAGAATCGGAATAAAGGAATACACCCAGATGATCAAACTGAGTGTTTTCCACGAAACGCAGCAGGGCATTAAAATCTTTATCGCTCTCTCCGGGAAACCCCACAATAAGGGTAGTCCTTAAAGAAGCGCCCGGCACCTCGGCTCGAATCTTATCGAAAAGCCGATCGAGGGTGCGCCGATTATAGTTGCGACCCATCTTTTTAAGTATAGAACTGCTGACGTGCTGAATCGGAATGTCGAAGTAAGAGCATATATTGGGATAGGATGCAACTGTTTTGATAAACGCATCATCGATGCTTTCCGGATGCCCGTAAAGAACGCGGACCCAGGCGCCCCAACCATCTGCGTCCTGTGACGGCAGGCAGGCCAGTTTCTCGACCAGCAGACTGAGAGATGCCGGCGGCTGCAGATCCTTGCCGTACGAAGTCGTGTCCTGGGCCACCAGCACCAGTTCTTTGATGCCGCCCGCAAGTAAATCCCGGGCCTCGGAAATAATGTCCTGCGGCGGCCGGCTTCTTTTTTTACCTCGCAGTTTGGGGATAATGCAATAGGTGCATCGCTGGCTGCAGCCCTCGGCTACTTTAAGGTAGGCCATGTGAGGTGTGCTCAGCGCTCGCGGCGCATTATTTTCCTGGGGTGACGTCGTCTCCGGATCCGGCAACAGACATCCTTTCGGATATGTTGAACCCTCAATTGCCTCAACAATGTGATGGAATGCCCCCGTTCCGATAAACACGTCGACTTCGGGCATCTCGCCGGCAATCTGCTCGCGGTAGCGCTCCGGCAAGCAACCCGCCACGACCAGCCGCTTGCACTTTCCCGTCTGCTTGTAGCGGGCAAGCTCGAGAATCATCTCGATGCTTTCATCGGCAGCATCCTCGATGAAACTGCAGGTATTGACCACAATGGTGTCGGCATGCTCAGGATCTTCAACGATTGTCCAGCCGGCCTTTTTGATGCGGCCCAGCATGATTTCGCTGTCCACCTGATTTCGGGCGCACCCGAGACTGAGCAAAAAAATTTTCATTCTGCATTTTAACCTGAGAGGACCCGTATCAAAACGCGATATATCCCCATAACCCTGATTTTTGCACGTGCCCTATTGAATCCCCACCGGAGGCCTCCAGGCGACATTCAACAGGGCGCGTCGGAGGCGTTCATAAAATTTCATGCGAACCTGATCAAAATGGAATGTAGGTACTCATAAGGGGTTGTCAATGCGGCTTCTACCGACTTGAAATGATTTAAAAAGTGCTTGACAATATAACTATATTACAACATTGTAGCCATAGTTCAGCAAAATCGACAGTAAGGATTTCAAGTCGGCCGAATGCTGAATTCTCAATCAAGCCGACCCGCAGGATTTGGAGTGGGGTATGCGTAACACGTTCCTGAAATACCGCTCAAAGCCTCTGACGGGGTTATTCAACCCTGAAAAGGAGGCTTTTGTTTTTTTGGGAACGACAAAGCCGGCTTGCACACCATTCAGCAGCGGATAGCGATCGTATTTAATATTTTTTCTCAGTTCGCAAACGCGTTTGTATCCGAATAGCATATTGTCAATTCAACAGCCCTTGTTTCGATATACCATAGGGTATCAAGCATAGTTTTCCAGGGGTTACATTGATGTGGGGGGATTAGAGGCGCTCCTAAAAAAGGAGGCAGATAATGGATCGTATCTTCTTTTGCCGGCTTAACCTCATCTTATCGGTATGCATCATAACCTTGCTGCTTCCCTGCACAACTCAAGCTGCAAGTTGCGAGCAATGGGTCGCCAAAGCCGTCTCTGTTCAGGGAAACGTTGAGGCTCGCAGAGCTGGCCAAGCGCAATGGCAATCCGTCAGATTAAACGACACCTATTGCCCCGGTGATATGATTCGCGTAAACGAGCAAAGCCGGGCCGCCCTTTCCCTGGTGAACCAACCCCTGCTGCGCCTTGATCAAAACACAACCATCACTCTCGGCGGTGTGAAACAAAAGAAAACCTCTGTTGTCGAACTGGCCAGGGGCGCTGTCCATTTTTTCAGTCGCATTCGCCGCAACCTGGAGGTGATGACCGGCTTTGTAAATGCCGGTGTGGAAGGAACAGAAGGCTTTATCAGAGTTGAGGAAGACAGAACGTTCCTGTCGATCTTTGACGGCCAGGTGCTGGCTTCCAATGCGGCCGGGAGCCTCACGTTGACCAGCGGTCAATCGGCTGTGGCAGAGGCCGGCAAAGCGCCCGTACTGCGTGTTGTGGTGCGCCCCCGGGATGCCGTTCAGTGGGCATTATACTACCTGCCGGTCATGTATGTTCCTCTGCGGGAAGCTCCGAATGAAGATCCGCGCGACCCGCGCTTTTTGGTCTATCGCGCTTCGCAGCTGCTGGCTGTGGGTCGTGTGGATGAGGCCGATGCCGATATCCGCCAGGCCCTGAATTTAGATCCCGGTTTCAGCGATGCCTATGCGCTTCAAGCCATTGTATTCGTGGTGCAGAACGAAAAAGACAGGGCCCTTGATGCGGCCAAAAGGGCTGTTGAAACGGGTCCCCGCTCGGCAACGGCTCGCATCGCTATGTCCTATGCCCACCAGGCCGACTTCGATCTGGAGGGCGCCCGCGCCAGTATCGAAGAGGCGCTAAAGCTGGACCCCGACAATGCGCTGGCATGGTCCCGGCTGGCGGAGCTGTGGTCTTCGTTCGGTAGAATCGGCAAAGCCCTGGATGCGGCCAAAAGGGCTGTCGAGCTCGAGCCCAAACTCTCCCGAACACAGATGGTATTGGGTTTTGCCTATCTGACCCAGGTGCAAACCACCGCAGCCCGGGCAGCCTTTGAAAAAGCCATCGCGCTTGATCAGGCCGACCCCCTCTCGCGGCTGGGTCTGGGTCTGGCCATCATCCGGGATGGGGATCTTGATGCCGGCGGCCGGGAGATCGAAATCGCCGCCAGCCTCGATCCCAACAATTCCCTGGTGCGCAGTTACCTGGGCAAGGTTTATTTTGAACAAAAACAAATCGGGCTGGATGAGCGCGAGTATGCCATTGCCAAAGAGCTTGATCCCAACGATCCCACCCCCTGGTTTTACGATGCCATTGCCAAGCAGACAACCAACCGGCCGGTTGAGGCCTTGCAGGATCTGCAAAAAGCGCGGGAGCTGAATGATAACCGCGGTGTTTACCGTTCAAGGCTCATGCTGGATTCGGATTTAGCGGCTCGCAGTGCTGCGCTCGGCCGCATATACAGTAATCTGGGGTTCCAGGAGCGCGCTCTTTTTGAGGGCTGGATGGCCGTCAACACCGATCCAACCAACTTTTCGGCCCACCGGTTTCTGGCTGATTCGTACGCTGTTCGACCCCGTCATGAAATCGCACGGGTCAGCGAATTGCTCCAGTCCCAGCTGCTGCAGCCCATCAACATCACCCCCATTCAACCGCGCCTGGCAGAAAGCAACCAGTTTCTAATTAGTTCCGGCGGCCCCGGAACACTTTCGTTTAACGAGTTTAACCCCATTTTCAACCGCAATCGCCTTGCCGTTCAGGGTAGCGGACTGGCCGGTGAAAATGAAACGTACGGTGGCGAGGGTGTTGCCTCCGGCATCTATAACAAATTGTCCTTCAGCAGCGGTTACACCTATTTTGATACCGACGGTTGGCGCAAAAATGCAGACCAGAATGATAAGATTTTTAGCGTCTTCAGTCAATTCGAACTCTCCTACAAAACGAGCATTCAGGCTGAATACCGATACCGGGACAATGATTATGGAGACTTGCAACAAAGATATTTCGACAGCGACTTCTTTCCTGGCCAGACCAACGAAGAAAACAGAGACACGTTTCGCCTGGGTGGCAAACATTCCTTTTCACCGGATTCCATCCTCCTGAGTTCATTTATCTACCAGAATACCGAGTTTCGGGCCGAGGACGATGAGCCCTTGGTGGCGCCCGGTTTCATCACGCAGATACGCTCCAAAAGACCGGTTGATTCTTATGCCGGGGAGATGCAATACCTGTACCGGTCGAACGCCTTCAATTTTGTGGGTGGCGGGGGCCATGCCTATCTGGATGATGAAATTAAAACGAAAACAGATACAATTCTAGGCCCGGGCACAAGCCAAATCGACGAAGATCTCAAACATACAAACGCTTATGCCTATTCATATATCAAACCCTCAAGCAATCTAACATTAACTGCCGGCATCAGTGGTGACTTCACCAGCGGCGACAGCCCCGATGTTGGCAATAATAAAAAGATTAATCCTAAATTCGGGATTACGTGGTCGCCATTTACCAACACGACACTGCGCGCGGCCGCATTTAAAGCCTTCAAACGAACGCTGGTGACGGACCAGACCCTTGAGCCCACCCAGGTGGCGGGGTTCAACCAGTTCTATGACGATTTTAATGGGACCGATGCATGGCGCTTCGGAGGGGCCATCGATCAGAAATTGTCGTCAAAAATATTCGCTGGCGGCGAATTCGCCTACCGGGAGCTTGATGTACCGGCTACCGATCAAAGCGGCAATGAAACCGAAGTGGACTGGAACGAGTATCTGGGCAAGGCTTATCTGTTCTGGACACCCCATGAATGGCTGGCGCTGCGTGCAGAATATCAATATGAGCGTTTTAAAAGAGATAAGGACTTGACCGATGGGATCCGAAAATTGAATACCCATCGTGTTCCTCTGGGCATTAATTTTTTCCATCCCTCCGGCTTGAGTGCGTCATTGCAGGGAACCTATTTTTATCAGGACGGCCGGTTTGAGCGAATTCCCGGGGGCGGCCCGCTTGAAAACGATAACGGCGACTTTGTACTCGTCGATGCTGCAATCAATTACCGCCTGCCCAAGCGCTACGGTTTACTTACGCTGGGCGTCACCAATTTGTTTGATGATGATTTCGACTATTTTGAAGTAGATTTTGATAATCCCCAGATACAGCCGGACCGCGTAATTTTTGGCAAAATCACGCTGGCGCTTCCATGAGGTTAGAGCAAATAAATCGGTTGTGAAGAACAGATGCCAACATATCGGTAAAATGATGAAGCCCGTTTTTTACATCAAAAGCGTATAAGGAGGAAAACATGCCGAAAAGAATTTCAACGACTTTGTTATTTGCGGTGTTGATCACCGCCCTTGTGGTGTTCAGCCACACAGCGGTCAGTGCCAAGGTATGTCTCTTTAGGATCGGGGGCACATGCATTTTTTGGTCAGGCAGCGTTATTGGCGAGTTGACTGCCACCAAACCGGAGGGCCTTGACGGCGCTTCGTGGGGATTCACGATAGATCGTATGAGTGGTGGGATCGTTTATTGCAGCGACAGCGAGAAGGGCACTGTAAGGTCTGAAAAAATAGGCGAAGACAAGGTTCGCGGTTTTAAGCTGGAAGCTTCAGAGAAGATAAAAAAAGGGGATATCATTGATTGCGGAAGTGAAAGAATCGCAAACGTGGCCCCCGTCGCCAGACTGGATGAAGCGGATTTAGACAAACTGGATAAGATTTGCGGACCCAATTCAGAGGCAATTGGTTTTGTACCCTTTTCGTTTATTGCGGACGTAATTTTGAAAGATCCAAAATACGGAATTGAAACTGAGACCATGGAGTGTAAGCTCCCCGAAGATGCACTCTGGGATAAAAATAATAAGAGGCCTGAAAAAATCCAATATAAATGTGATGATGAAAAATAAGTCGGAGATAAAGGCAGAGGGGCGCTCAAAATGGACTGCCCTCAAGTACCATAGCGAAGAAATTGAAGGCAGGGCCATACTGGCCTTGCCTTTAATCTAGCTGCAACGCACAGGAGCGCATTGGATAAAAAGTGGTTTGGATAAAAGAAACAGGAAATCGTTTTATGATGTCCCTCCTGATTAAAGCAAAATGACTTTATCCTGTTTTTACCTCAGGGCATGAAAGGAGGAAAACATGTCGAAAAAACGTTCATCATTTTTTTTGTTTGCTGTGCTGAGCGCCACCGTTGTTCTGTTCATCTCCACGGCGGCCGTTGCAAAGGTATGTATCTTTAGAATTGGGGGCACATGCATTTTTTGGTCAGGCAGCGTTAGGGCCGAGTTAAATGCAGACAAACCCGGTAACATCCAAAATAAATCCAAGGCCATCAGTTTTACGATAAACAGAATCGAAGGTGCCGGTATGCCGGGACTTGTTTATTGCAAAAGCAGAAATCCAAATATCACAACCGTTGAAATAAAACCCGCTCTATTTGGCGGTATATTTAGCGCCACAGAAGATATTACCCAGGGTCATATCAAACCCGCTCAAACGGTAACCGGCGCGCAAACGGCTGCTGTTGTGCCTGCCGTCGCCAAACTGAGCAATAGTCAATTAAGAGATCTGGATCAACAATGCGGAGATCCGAACTGGGGGGCAATTGATTTTGTACCCAGTGAATTTGAAACGCAGGTTTCTTTGGTAAATAAAAATCGCGGCAAAGTGGATTCCTGGGTCATCATCAGATGTACGCTTCCGAATCCTTCAACTTTAGGCTGGGATAGTGTTAATAACAGGCCGGAACAGCGCGAATATCAATGTGTACGCATTAAAGACAAATAGACAAAAAGGTTGAAACCGTTTCTGCCACCGCGGGCGGAGATATCAGCCATTCATAATTTTTCCTCAGCTTTTCTTTTTTCGACATCGTTTAGAAACGGGGAGTCGTTTGATGGTGTCCCGCCTGTTTAAAGCGATCATTTTAGGCGTTTTTATTGGAATCGCGGGGCTGTTGATCAGCCCTTTTCGTTTCGCGCTTGACGTTGAAGAAAACACCGGCCTGGGCTTGTTGTTCAGGCTCAGGGGCGTCAGGCCGGCCCCGCCTGAGGTTTTCGTCGTCAGCATCGAAAAAGAGTCTTCCGAGCATTTGGGCTTACCCAACAACCCGGATAAATGGCCGCGCTCCCTGCATGCCCGTCTGATTGAAAACCTGGTCAGAGAGGGTGCTGCGGTCATCTCGTTTGACTTACATTTCATCGAATCCCGTGTGGCCGCAGATGATACCTTGCTCGCAGAGGCCATCGAGATGGCGGACAATGTTGTTCTGGCCGAGCCGCTGATCGCAAAGGAGTTGCCGGCTGCCGGCGAGGATGCGTCTGCTGCCGGTGTGCATCAAATCGTAAAAACGGTAAAACCGATAGATCTTTTTACCCGCGCGGCAGTTGCCACCGCACCTTTTTCTTTGCCCAGAATACCTTTCAAGGTCAACCGGTACTGGACTTTTCAGACCGGCGCCGGCGAATCACCGACCCTGCCGGTGGTGGCATTTCAGCTTTTTACGTTGCCGGCATATGAAAAGTTTAGCCGGTTGATTGAAAAAGTAAGCCCCCGGCAGACCGCAAAATTACCGGTTGATATCCATGCTGCAGTTCAAACCGGCAGCATCAAAAGGGTAATGAGAGATATACGCGAAATTTTTGCAAGCGATCCGTTTCTCGCCGAAAAAATGCGCGCAACCTTGGAGCATTCATCTTTCGACAGGGAAACGCAACGACTGCTCAAAGCCCTTGTAAACATGTACGCCGCATCAAATCGGCGCTACCTCAATTATTACGGTCCGCCCCGCACGATGACCACCATTCCCTTTCATGAGGCGCTGCAAATCCGTAACGGCAAGGTAAAAAGCAAACCCCTGAATTTAAAGGGCAAGGCCGTGTTTGTGGGGCTCTCGGAAGTTTTGCTGGCTGATCGAAAAGACAGTTTTTATACCGTATTTTCGCAGGCAAACGGCATATTTATCAGCGGTGTTGAAATTGCGGCAACCGCATTTGGCAATATTTTAGAAGACAGCCCGGTGAGACCGATCCGGCCGGGCTTGCACATCGCGGTTATTTTTCTGTGGGGCCTTCTCATGGGCGTTGTCTGTCGAATTTCGGCCTTAAAAATCGGGGCCCTGATTGCCGTGGTGTTGAGCGTCGTTTATCTGCTTATGGCGGTGTACCTTTTTGAGCGCAACGGCAGCTGGTATCCGATTATCATTCCATTGGGGATCCAGATGCCGCTGGCGTTCATCGGTGCCGTGGCTTTTGAGCATTCCAGGCTTTTTAAGGAAGCCCTGGTAAAACTGCGTATGGAAAGAGACCTGTCCAGGGCCCGGGACGTTCAGACAGGTATGCTGCCGTCCACCTGCCCAAAAATAGAAGGATATCAGATTGCGGCCAGTTCGACGTCGGCCAGAGAGGTGGGCGGAGATTTTTACGACTTCATTGTCATGGGCAATCATAAAACAGGGGTGATCATCGGCGATGTTACCGGCAAAAGTGTCTCCGGCGCGCTGATCATGTCGGCCTCCCGCAGTGTATTTCGCATACTGTCAGAAGAAGGGCTGACCGTTCGTGAGAGTATGATGCGCGCCAACCTGAGACTCAAAGAAGACGTCACGTCCGGGATGTTTGTGGCCTTGATTTTTGCGATTTTAAATTCCGCAACCCGCAAATTGACACTGTGCAACGCCGGGCAGACCCAGCCGATCCATTATTCTGCTGAAACCGCTCAGGCCAGACTGGTCGTTACTGAAGGGGACACATTTCCGCTGGGTATTATGGAGAAAGCCCGTTACCGGGAAACCGAACTGCAACTTGCGCCGGGTGACCGCTTACTGTTTTACACGGACGGTATTGTTGAGGCCATGAACGCTAGGAAGGAAATTTTCGGGTTCAGGCGACTTCTGGATGCGGTCCAGCAATCAAACGACATGGATGCGGAATCACTTCTAAAAGAAATTATCAGTCGGGTGAATGCGTTTGTGGGTCATGCTGCCCAGCATGACGACCTGACCATGATTATCATCGGTGTCGATAAACAACCCATTTAATAGTTTTCAGATCGAAACTTATTTGCACGCTGCAATTTACGCGTGTGTGTTGCAGAATGGGATTTGGATTTTAATGAACCCCCTGGAGATTTCAGCCAATGGAACCCTCTGATAGCGGCCAACCCAAAAGACGCCGCAGCGTTCGCCGCAAAGATGAGCGCGAGCTTAGAAATCAGATCAGCCGCTACAACCGGCTGTTTCATATCGGCCAGCTGCTGACTTCCGAAATGGGCTTTGACCACCTGTTTGAAGTCATCGTCGAGCAAACCAAGCAGGTCATGGCGTCCGAAAGGTGCTCGGTTTTTCTG
>JASFGN010000043.1:0-10092 GCA_050123735.1 Desulfobacterales bacterium
GTCTGCCAGCAAGACATGCCATACAAGATCGACAACACCGCCATAAAAGAAAGCTGAAACGAAATTGAAAAAAATGAGGGGGGTGACACAATCAGGATGATAAAGGCGGCCAGCGCCAGAATGTTGAGCGCATCCCGCTCGCGCTCGACCACAAAGGTCAATAAAAACGCGCAAACCATAATGACCGCCCGCTGGGTTGAAGGCGACATTCCCGAAATCAGCCCATAGAAGCAAACCGGAACCAGCGAAAGAATGGCAGCGCCTTTGCGCGTCCAGGCTTTCCAGAGCAACGGCCGCACCAAACGCAAAAGCCTCTGAAACAGGAAAAATGACACGGCAGCGACGATGCCGATATGAAGTCCCGAAATGGCCAGAACGTGCCCGACGCCGGCGCGATTAAATTGGTCGCGCAATTCGGATGTGAGGGCGGCCCGATCCCCGATGACCAGAGCCTTGAGAACGGCGGTCGATGGTCCTTGGCCGGCCCTTTCAATGAGGGCCGCCATTGCGCGGCGTGCCTGACTGAGCCGGTCGGACAGATCCGTCGTGCCGTGTTTTTGAATCACCCGTATGCGATCGCCCCGGGTATAAGCCGTACGCCGGATATTTCTAAAGTCCATGTAGCGCTGATAATTAAAGCCGCCCGGGTTGTTGAAGTTACGCGGCCGCCGCAACCGGCTGCGAAACTCCACCCGATCCCCTCGGGCGATCTGCGGCCCCCTGCCCCGCACCGTGACTCGAATCTTGCCCTTTACCCGGTAGGCAGCATCCTTGTATTTAAGGGTGTCGGCCTGCAAAACAAACCTTTTAAGGTGCGCAAAGTCGTGCGGATCGCTGTCCACCACGCCGGCAACCTGCCAGCGGGTTTCATCTGAAAAGGAATGGATGTGATCGGCCGACAGGCGCGGTGAAACCCAGGGTTGGATGGAGACATAGCCCAGCGCGGCAAATAAAATAATGGGGGCCCAGCGGCCGGCCTGGCGGCGCCGGATATGGTAACCAGCCCATATGGCGCTCATACAACTGATAATAGCGGCGCCAACGACATGGCCCGCAAAATGAGATCCAAAAAGAATGCCACCGATCAGCGCAAACAGCAGCGCAACGATGGGCCGGGAATAAACCTTATCGGGCATGGTTTTGTCCGTTGTCCGTCGTCAGTTGTTTGTTGCGCTTTTATCACGATTGTCAAAAAACCGTTCCGTTTGCGGAAGGTTTTTTTTGATACAACCGCTTATGCCGCCAACCTTTTATTGGGAACGGATTTACGACAGGCGGTATATGTTTCCACACAGCTTATTTGATACGTTTGATGGCGGCGCCCAACTGACTGAACTTTTTTTCGATGGTTTCATAACCGCGGTCCAGGTGGTAGACGCGATTGACTTCAGTCTGACCTTCAGCCACCAGACCGGCCAGAATCAGTGAAGCGCTGGCTCTTAAATCGGTGGCCATGACGGGAGCGCCCGAAAGAGCGGGCACGCCCTTAACAATAGCCGTGTGCCCGGATATTTTGATATCAGCGCCCATGCGCTCCAATTCGCTCACATGAATAAAGCGGTTTTCAAATATGGTTTCAGAAATCGCGCTGGTGCCGTTTGCGACGCACATCAACACCATGAATTGCGCCTGCATATCGGTTGGAAAACCCGGATAGGGCTGGGTTTCAACATCCACACTGATAATCTCGTCATTGCCGTGAACATGAATGGCATTTTCAGCGGTGCTAATCTTGACACCAGCGCGCCTGAGCTTGTGAATGCTGGCACTCACATGCTCCGGATTGCAATCAATCAGCGTTACATCGCCATGCGTCAAGGCCGCGGCGATCATGAAGGTGCCCGTTTCGATCCGATCGGGAATGATGCGCACTGATACCGGCTTTAAGGATGTGACCCCATGTACGGTTACCACAGCCGTGCCGGCTCCCTGAATATCGGCACCCATTTTAGTGAGGACTTCTGCCAGCGCAACGACCTCGGGCTCACGCGCGGCATTCCGCAAAACGGTTGTGCCCTCGGCCAAAACGGCGGCCATCATCAGATTCTCCGTACCGGTGACGGTCACGGTATCAAAGTAAATATCAGCACCGGTTAACTTTTTGGCTTCCGCTCGCACATAGCCATGTTCCAGATGAATATCGGCGCCCAGCTGCGCCAGTCCTTTCAGGTGCAGGTTGATCGGGCGGGCACCGATCGCGCAGCCGCCCGGAAGCGAAACGATGGCTTTCTGCAGGCGGGCCAGCATGGGGCCTAATACGAGTATCGAAGCCCGCATTTTTCGAACCAGATCGTAAGGCGCTTCACAGCTCAAAATTCGCCCGGTATCCACATGGACCGTATCAGCGTGCGCTTCTGCACGCGCGCCCAGATTGCACAGCAACGCTTTGATACTTTCGATGTCCTGTAAACGCGGCACATTGGAATAGGTATTGGTCCCTTCGGTCAGCAGCGATGAGACCAAAATGGGCAGAGCTGCATTCTTGGCACCGCTGATGCGCACCTGCCCTTTTAGCGATCGCCCGCCTTCAACGATGATTTTATCCATCCAAACTCCTCATCGGGTTACAGCAATGGCATGATTTTATAACCACAAAGGCACAAAGAACACAAAAAAAAGCGCTCCCCTGATGGCACGGAGGCAGCGCTTTGACACATGTAGCGGTATTTGCAATCAGTGGTGATGATCGTCTTCGCTTTTTGCGGCATCCACAACAGCTTTAATGATACAGTAGGTCATGCCAAGGCCCAGGATCGTCAGGGCATACCACAGACCCCCATGAAATACCATATGACCGGCATCCCAAATCCATTCAAAACTAAACGGTAACATGCAATTCCTCCAGGCAGTTTTGAAAAGCAAAAAAGATTATAATGGCACCGTCGTTCACCTTAGAACCAAAAATAATTACTTACCACGAAAGCACGAAAAAAAGAAGACGCGAAAATAAACTATAATTTTTTTATTTCGTGCTGTCGTGTTTTCGTGTTTTCGTGGTTAATTTTTTTATTTATTCCTATCCTTTGTGATCTTCGTGTCCTTCGTGGTGGTATTTGCGAAACAAATAACACGATGGTAACGCTTGCCGATTTAGGACTTGTTCGGCTCTATGACTCTGCCGGGCTTAACTCCGGCTCGGGTCCGTCTATAGAAGCTTGCGTCTCCGCACGCATTTCCGGGGCCCCCGCCTCGGGTTCATCAATCGGGTTTAATTCGCGTTCCTGCGGAAAGATCGGCAGATAGCGGTATGATATTGAAATCATGATCACACCGTAAGCCACCGGCAAAATGGTGGTGGCAACTTCCTGCCAGCTGGGCAAATAGGCAAACCAGCTATCGAAGGGCAGCACCGGAATGGCCAGCACCTGAAGCACCATCACCCAGCGGTTCAAGCTCACGCCCAGAACACCACAAAATACAGCCACCCAGAGCAGCGCGTTCATCCTGCGAAGCTTGGGCGTAATTAAAATAAGCGCCGGCACAATCCCGCCGATCACAACTTCGAGAAAGAGAATCCAGAGACCATACCATGAATCCGGGCCGCTGGTGTAAAAATCCATAAAGGTGAAGCCTTTAGCGGGAGCGGTATGCGTGGCCCACCAGATGGTGTCGATAATTTTGGCGATAATGTAGGTGAATATCATCCAGCCGGATATTTTAGCCAGAAGATCAATGACGTTGTCCTTAACCAATTTTTTGCGCGTTACGGTCTCGGTGATCTTGGTAATAAAAATGGTGAAGCAAGGGCCAAACGCCGCCGCAGACCAGGTAAACAGAAAAAAGGTCCAGGGCCAGACCAGGATCCCTTCGCGAAAGCCGAACGGACGGCCGAACAAAACGCCGGGCACGCCGCCCAGCGAGCCCTGGTGAAAAAAGGACAGAAAAGCGCCGGTGGCGGCGAACACGGCCATGATTTCATGCATGTTGTGACTCAGATGGTGGAAAAACGGCACTCTATCAAGCTTGCGGTTTTCCAGCACCATAGGGATATACTCAATCGTCAGGACGCCGAAATAGCAGGTCAGGCAGAAGGCCACTTCGGTCAGCATGGAGTGGACGTTGGCATGCCAGAAGATAAACCATCCTCTGAGAGGTTGTCCGATATCAAAACCGAGGATCATCAGCGCCGAACTGTAACAGATGAACCCGATGAGCACAGCATAATTGATGATATATTTCAATTCTTCCTTGCCGACCAGATACCGTAAAAAACCGGTAAAAAAGGCACCGCCGCCCAGGGCGATAACGGCCAGGTCGGCCCAGATCCACAGCGCAAACCCGTAAGCATTGTTCATATTGGTCTGGTTGAGCCCTTTGATGTAGACCAGCAGCATGGCAAATACACCCCAGGCCAGAACCGCACCATTGGCGGCAATCCACAGGGCGAATTGCCAGATCGGACATCGTTTAACCCCTTTGGGAATCAATGCAGAATCCATAAATTGCGTGCTCCTAAATATAAATGGTGGCTTAAATTAAATGTCTAAACGGTTTTTAGCTGTGTGTCTTATTTTTGAATTCATCTTTTAAATAGTTGTCACCGGCCTTGCGAACCCACTCACGGCTGGACAGGTAATAGATCTTAGTATTGGTGCCCAGGCGTTCCAGAAGACGAAAGGCCTTGGGGTTCTTGGAGTGGCCATGGTGCGCCGGATCCGGTTGGGCCAACTTATAAACGGCATGCTCATGATTGTTGAGGTCACCAAAGGTGATGGCACCGGACGGGCAGGCCTGGGTGCAGGCGGTCTGATATTCATCTTCTTCAATCTCGCGTCGGCCCTCCACGTAAGCCTGATCCATTGCCAGCTGGTAGCGATGAATACAGAAGCTGCATTTTTCTACGACCCCGCGCATGCGTACCGATACGTTCGGATTGAGCATTTTCTCCATGCCATCAGGCCAGATCGGATCCCACCAGTTAAACTGACGGACATGGTAGGGGCAGGCAGCCATGCAGTAACGGCAACCAAAACAGCGTGGATAAATCTGGCTGACAATGCCCGTGGCCATGTCATAGTCGGTGGCGGTTGCGGGACAAACCGACACACACGGTGAGTGCCCGTCATGCCCTTCACAGTGCTGGCAGGGACGGGGCAGAAAACATTCTTCATGGTCCGGAAACGGTTTGCCATTATTGAGTTTGTATACATGCATCCAGGAAACGCTGAGCATCTTGTCGGTATCATCTTCGCGAAACGGGATGTTGTTTTCTGCGTAACAGGCAACCATGCAGGCACCGCAACCGGTGCACTTGTCCAGGTCGATCACCATTCCAAACTTCTTGCCATTTTGGTTTTTCATCAGCACCCCTTGGTCATTATTTGATAGCGATCTCTAATGCCGATTGGATTTTAAAAATAAAAAGATAGAATTCCTTAAATATTCAATCGACATTATTCAATATTTAGATATATAACGCTCAGCTTGTAAACTGAGTTGAGCGATTGTCGAGGTTGCCGCAGCTACACGGCAGATGTCGTTCCGCTATAGTGACCTATGCGGAACGGCATCTAACACAGTCGATGCGGTAAGATCGGCAATCCCGAAGGGTTCTGAATTCTAAATTACAAATGACAGAATGCCTTCGGAAAACAAAACATATTTAAAATTTAGAACGCTCAACTCAGTTTGGCTCTGATCCCCCAGGCAGCATTATGCCCGGAGGCGGGATCATCTATCGGGCCACTCAACTGATTGTAATTGACCCCTTTGCCAGCCAAAAATCGATTATCGGCCGTATGACCCAACCCCCTGGGAATAGCGATAACACCGGGCATAATCCCCTGGGTAAGGCGGATCTTCACCTGTGCCGATCCTTTGGGCGTCGCCAGAGTGGCAAACCGACCTTCTGACAGCCCGAGCTGTTTGGCGCTGGCCGGGTTAATTTCCACCAGCACATCATTTCCTTGTAGAATCGTGTCTTCAAGGGCCTTGATCATAAACGGCGGCGCACCCGGTTGACCGTCGCCATTCAACCGCATGCTATCATAAGGTACCAGCAGCAACGGGTAGCCGGCTTCATCCCCTTCGGCCTTGACCGGCTCATAGGCGGCCAGCGTGCTAATATCGTTGTTGGTGAATTCAAATTTGGCTGAATCGGTCTCAAAAGCGTCCGCCCATTGCGCGCCGCTGAAAGCCTCATCGACCCAGTAACCATTTTCAATCAACCCATCCCAGCGATCGCCCAGCGTTTCTTCCAGGCAGCTGTCGTAATCATCCCATTCAAAGGCGGCGCCAATCGTATGGCCCAGTTCCTTTGCCAATTGAATAACGACATCGCCGACATGACGCGTATTGTAGCGGGGTTCGACCGCCGGCTGGGCCAGGCTGATGATCGGTTTTGGGAAACCGGTGGCTCCGGCAACATCCTGGTAACGCTCTAAAAAGGTATGGTTCGGTAAGACCATATCCGCCAGAGCACTGGTTTCGTCCATATAAGAAGAGAAACTGACCACCGTGGGTATTTTCTCAAATGCTTTTTCAACCGCGGCGGTATCCGGCAGCGAATAGGTCGGATTGGCATCGGCAATAAACAGCACCTGCAACGGTGATTCGGCACTGGCATTGATGACTTCCGGCAATCGATGCAATAGATAGCGGGCGTTCGGGTAGCGATCGGTGCCGGCGCCATCGATGCGAGGTTGTTGCAGGCCCCTGGCGGCCACCGCGTCAATTTCCGGCTCCGGCCATTGAATATAATCCGGCTCGGGTACAGCCCAGACCCCCCCGGGCTGATTGATGTTACCCACCAGCGCATTTAATGTGTGCACCGCCAGAAAGGTTTGAAGGCTCCCGGGCAGAAGCCCCTGGCCCCGACCGCAAATGGCCAGCGGGCGACGGGCGGCGGCAAAATCTCTGGCAAGTGTTAGAATCGTCCCGGCGCTAATGCCGGTCATCTTCGAGGCAATCTCAGGCGGGAAACCGTCAATGACCCGCTGGAAACGCTCGGCAAGCCCGGTGGAATAGCCATTGACGAAATTTCGGTTATACCGCTGCTCTTTGATGATCACGTGCGCCAGACCTAAAGCCAGCGCCCCTTCGGTGCCGGGGTTGATGGAAATCCAGTGATCGGCTTTGGCAGCTGTTTTGGACAGTCGCGGCTCAATCTGATCCATGCGCCCGCCGGCTTCGCGCAATTCTGATTTGGCCCGGAACATGTAGCCCGGCGAGCCCCAGCCCTCAATCAGCCCGCTGCCGAAACTGAGGACAAAGTCCGCATTGGCAATGTCAAATCCGGCCATGGATCGGGTGCCCTGCATCAGGTAGATTGATAGTTCATAAGAGTCCCAGATGGACGGCATCCGCCAGAAGTTGGGAGAACCGTAAACGTTTAAAAAGCGGTTAAAAAGCTCCGGGACCGTCCCCCGATCAGATCCAGCCACCCAGCCCACGGTATGGGCCGACCCGTCAGCGCGCAATTGTCGCAGTTGGGCGGCCAGCTCGGTAATAGCATCCTGCCATGCTATTTTCTGCCAGCGGCCGTTGACCTTTTTCAAGGGTGTCTGGATGCGGGTCGGGCCGTACAGAAGCTGGGCGGCGCTGTTTCCCAGGGGACAAAGCCCCCCATCATTTATGGGATGCCCCTCCAGACCCTCGATTTTGATGACCCGTTCATCTACTTTTTTAACCGATATTCCACAACCGCCGGGGCACAGCGTACAGGCGGAACGAACTCGGCTGATTTCGCCTTTGGGCGGAACCGGTATCCAGGGCCAATTCTGGCTCCAGATGGATATATCGTCGGTGACTTTCCAGGGTAAGGGTGACAGCGCCGTACCGGCGGCACCGCCGAGAATGAATGCCAAAAAGCTTCTGCGATCTACTTTCATTTAATTTTCCCTGTTAAGATGAGCACATTGATAATTGCAAGCACGATCGGTTCGGAATCCGTTTACCATCTACAAACATGTATTAATGGTGGCATACAAAACAGCCCCCGCGCAGGGTCTGAACGCTGTTTTGATTGACGCCTTCTTGGCGGTGGCAATCGGCACAATCATCCATTTTCATGCGATCCCAGGAGTTGCGCTTGATCCCGGATATATTCCGGCCCCAGATATCAATACTGTAACCGGAGATGCGGTTTTGTTTATAAATCGGTAGGCTCTCGGATTCGCCGATATGCCCGTGACAGGTCACACAGTCCATCTCTCCCATTTTCACATGGGCGGCATGGGAGAAAAATACATTCTGGGGCTGCCGTGAATAGATCAGCCAGGGAACTTCCCGATTATTGGCCACAAATTCGTTGACGAAGCGCGCTTCTTCAGGATCTTCGCCGTTGACCTCTTCATGGCATTCGATGCACTGGTCTAAGGTTGGTACACCGGAATAAGAGCCGTCCTCTCGGAAAAAATGGCAACTTTCGCATCCATCCTCAACCAGCTCGTTGTGCAGCACATGATTGAATTCGATGGGCTGTTTTTTCTGGGAGTAAAGAACCTTGGGGAAAACGACCCAGCCGACAATTAGGCTGGCAGCCAGGCCGAGGATGAAAAATAGAATGATGGGTCCGCCGGCGCCGCTATCATCGGCTTTGGCAGCCGGGGCTGTTTCGGGGGGAGGTGCTGTTGCGTGCTGATCTTTCACTGTGGCCGCATTGGCTTGTTCCTCTGTTGTCATAAAAACTCCGTGGTTATCAGGGTTGATTGAAACAAGTCTCGACAAACATTTGCCGCCCCGCACTGGTCAATACCGAACAGCTGCGGTTTAATAGAAAATAGTGCGATTACAGTAAGTTATACAGGCTGAAATGAGTATCACGTGCCGGCAAAGGTTTTTGTATTACCTTAATTGGCGCGATTTTGTCAAGCAAAATCATTGGCCAAAAGCGCCGTAACTATGCAAGCCGGGCAACAAATTAACGCCAAAATAGGTAAATAAAACCGCTGCAAAACCCACCAGCGACAAATAGGCAATTCGCCGTCCCCGCCAGCCCCGCATAAGTCTGGCATGCAGCAAAGTAGCGTAGATGAACCAGGTGATCAAAGACCATGTTTCTTTAGGATCCCATCCCCAGTATCGTCCCCAGGCGGAATTGGCCCAGACAGCGCCACTGATAATGCCAATCGATAAAAACAGGAATCCGAACAGAGTGACCTGGTAACCGAGTTCATCCAACATGGCTGCCTCTGGAAACACACCCAGCAAGCGGTTTCTAAAATCAGCCGGCAGGCGACGGACGAGCAAAACACCGATATAAAAAATGATGCAAAGCGGTAAAGCGATCATTATTGCCATGGCCCAATTGCTCACCAGCAGAACCCGGCTAAAAAGCAACACGAAAACAAACAGTGTCAGGGGCTTGGCAATATCCAACCAGGTCACCGCTTCCGCCTCCTTCTCCTGTTTGATCAGATACATGGCGCCAATGCCAAAAGAAGTGGCAAAGGCCGCATATCCAATAAAGCAGGTAATCACATGTGCAATCAGCCAGTTGCTTTTGAGGGCCGGGATAAGCGGTTGGATCTCGCTGCTGATACCGGTTTTCAGGGAAGCATATGCCATCGCCAAAAAAGCAATCGGCATGGTAAAGGCGCCGATCACACGATTGCCGGCTTTGCGCTCGAGGACCAGGTAAATCAATGCAATCGTCCAGGCAAAAAAGACCAGCGATTCGTAAAGGTTTGAAAAGGGTGCATGCCCGATACCCATGCGGTAAGATTCGATCCAGCGTAATATAATTCCGGCTGTGTTGCCGATCAGGCCGACAACAGCCACCCATGATGCCAGTTTGCCGGCTGCCGGCTTTCTAAAAATCCAAGCAAAAATATATAAAAACCCGGCCAGCCCGTAGACAAACGTAATAATGGATAGGATAAGTGAACTGTTCATGATTTTCCTCTAGCAGTCCCATTTTATTCGGCAAATTAAAATTGCCCGATGCCGATGGGGTGCGATCACTTAGCGGCCGGCAGATTTTCCAACCGGTGAGCCAGCTGCGTCACCCGCTTTTGCATCCCCATTTTGTTTTTATTGGAAGTCCCGGCAACCATCACCTGGCTTTTGGGGCCGTCAGCAGTGACCTCGACACAGAGTTGCTGATGGGACATAAAAAAGGTAATATAAATTCCGATAATCATCATCATAAAT
>JASFGN010000044.1:0-10050 GCA_050123735.1 Desulfobacterales bacterium
TATTCTCGGTGCGCGTGGTATCCTGGCCGATCACCAGGTCATCCGTCATTTATGCGACCTGGAGGCCATCAGTGCTCTGGAAGGCACAGACAGTATGCATACGCTGGTTTTGGGGCAGGAGATTACCGGTATTGCGGCGTTCACTTAGTCTAAGGTTCACGGGTTCAGAGTTAAAGTAGGTCAGGCAAATAGCTCATGGCTGATAGCTCATAGTCGAAGCTGCGAATCAGGTACGGGAGCCAGTGACCAGTTGCCATCGACCAGAAGCAAGTAGCCAGAAGCCAGAGACCAGCAGCGAGAAGCCAGCGGCTGTATACAGGCAACCGGAAAATTGGAAAAACCAAAAAATGATCATCAGAGGAACTAAAAAGGAATGTACCTAGCCCGCAAAATCATCAGCGGTGTGCCCCATTATTACATCCGCGAATCTTACTGGGACGGCGAACATTACCTGAGTCGCGATCTTTTCGATCTGGGAAGCAGCCCGGGTAATCACATTATCTACCCGGGGGGAAACGCTTTCTATGTTGATCCGGATATAGAGGATCAATTGGAGGCAAGCGGTGTAGACCTGCAGGCGGATGATCTCGAGGATATCTTCTGGCCGTTTTTAAAACCGCGCATTCAACACGCGGTGGAACACTTTCGCAATAGAGGCAAGCGTTCGACTCAAACGCAGGCGCCTCGAGGTTCCGCCAAAACCAACCTGCCGGTGCATAATTTCGATAAACGGCGGCTGCATTATTTAAAATTTGGCCGTATGGAGCAGGGCTATCTATGGCTAACGCCGGAGAAGGTCTTCGATATTCTGCGCCACAAATCCAGGGACGAACTGGAACAGCAATTCATGGAAATGGAACGGCAGTTAAACCCACGAGAATACAAAGCCTATGTTTATGTCATATTTGATATCAAGCGGTTTTTCAGCCAATCGTTTGCCGCCAGGAGACCCCAGTTTTTAAAGCAAAGTGATATCGATGCGTATTTTGACGCCGAAATATGCAAATTGAATAGGGATGCCGTTTTTTGGGCCGGCATGACAGGCGACGGCTGGTTGCATGAATATCTAACCCGGTATCTGTTCATGTTTTACGATTACGATTTTGCCCCTCGATCCTGGATGGAGGATTACGTCCGCAATTTCATCAACAGCCGGCGAGACCATCAATTTCCATCTCGAACCGCTTCGGTCTCTATGAAGGAAGCCAGCACGATTTTTGATGAAACTGAAAAAACGCTTAAAAAAATGAGCCGCCAGGAGCTCAGCCGATTGTTCAGACGCAGAGCCCGGGATCTTCATCCGGATAAAGGTGGTAAACAGGAAAAGTTTGTTGAATTAACCCGTGCATACGACTCACTTTTGAGATCCAAAAAACGTTGATCTTACCTAACAGGTGGCCGGGATTATCGCTCAGCCGCCTCTAAAAGCATATCAATACAAAGTCTTATGATGCCGCTTAAAACTGCTCATATCTATATCCTGATTATTTTAAGTTTTTTTATGCAGGCCTGCGCAACCCGGGCCTCATATCGTTTTGAGCTCGATTCGCAAAGGCCGGCGCGAGCCGTGCTATTTTTTTCCGAGCTGGATAAGGCCGTGAATCAAGCCGGCGTTCGCAACGGCGCCTATTTTCGAGTGTCCGGCTTTCCTTATTTACGGGCAAACCGATTTGTCGTTTCGCTAAAAGGGCGGCTTGGAAATGATGCTCAAAGAAACCGGTGGGTGCATTGGATGCAGCAGTTGGATATGGCTGCCCGCAAGGCTGAGATCCAGAATCTACCTGCAGCGAAGGTGCAAAAATTGGCCGCCGACTTTGGTTTTGAAGCCGATCGCCAGATGCTGCTTGCATCAACGATTGAATATTCCAATAAATTATTGGCCCACGACCAAAACCAGCCCGATTTTTTTGAGGTCCTGGGCGTCGCGGTGCAGGATGCAAGTGAATATTCCACCCTGATGCGGGTTTTTGGTTTATACCCGCTGGCAGCCGTTCCGGTTGCGATTGTCACCCTTCAGGTCAATGAAGAGATTGCTGAATGGCACCAAATGCCCGAAGATGAGCGGCCGACACTGGGTAGATTAACGATTTATGGTCCGGCCGAAGCATTCGATTTCAACAGGCTGGTCGTTCGCACCATAATGGAACGGTCCAGGCAAAACCCGCTGGAAATACCCCTGCCCTCGGCTGATGATCGCAAAACATTACAGGCGATCTTTGCACCCCTGATCGTTCAGGATTTAGCCGCTGATTATGATCGGCTGGGCGCGGTGGTTTGGACTGATAAAATGCTCGGTGTCAATCCCGACACACCAACGGCGTACACCTATTTTTCCAACGCCTATTTAAATCGTAAACCCATATTGCAGATTAACTATGTTTTCTGGTATTCAGAACGCAACGGGCCAAATTCACCGCGAATTGAGCGTGGTAATTTGGACGGATTAACGGTGCGGGTGAGCCTGGATGAACGCGGCAGCCCCTTTATGGTCGACATCATGAACAATTGCGGCTGTTATCATTTTTATGTGCCGCGCAAAGAAAGGGTGGCGCGAATTCTGCCCGTCCCGATGGCCATCGATGCCTTCGTGCCGGCCCGATTGCCGGAAAATTATCCGCGCCAAAGAATTGCGATTCTTGTCATTTCCGGCTGGCATCAGGTCAGCCGTATCAGTTCCCGAAACATGCCCACCGCGTTTGAGCCCTATCAATTGGTACCGTATGAGCAACTTGAAATGTTACCTCAAAATGGCGATTTGCATGCAAGCATGTTTAATTCAAGAGGCATCAGTAAACATAGCGAACGGGTGGAATCGGATATCTTCATTCCGATGGGCGTTCCCCAGGTGGGTCGAATGCGTCAGCGCGGCCACCATGCCGTCAAATTCGTCGGACGGGCTCATTTCGACGATCCCTATCTTTTTGACAGGCATTTCGATTTCAAATCCATACCCGAACCGTCGAATTAACCCTAATTCATCACTTGACGGATAGCGCCTATTTGGCATAGGGATGCATATTTGCAGGTTGTCCTCTGTCGATGCGGTGCTGAGCTGACCGCAGACAAAAAGGAAGCGTTTTGAAATCGGCAAGAACGTGAAAATTGAGGAAAACTGACTGTGGATAAAAACACATGCTTTGATTTCAGCCTGCCGGTGGAGCGGCGACATACCGCCAGTATGAAATGGGACAAGTATAAGGGCCGGGATATTATTCCGCTGTGGGTGGCGGACATGGATTTTTGTTCCCCGCCGGCTGTCATCGAGGCCTTGCAGCAGCGGGTTGCCCACGGTGTTTTCGGCTATACGGTTGCGCCCGAAAGCCTAAAGACCTGTGTGGTCGAAAAGCTTGCAGCTGATTTTAACTGGTCGATTCAACCCGAGTGGCTGGTGTGGTTGCCCGGTCTGGTGACCGGCTTTAACGTGGCTTGCCGGGCTGTCGGCGAAGACAATGACGATGTCATGACGGCGGTGCCGGTTTATCCGCACTTTCTGACCGCACCTCAAAACTCCCGGCGTCGGTTGATCAAAGTGCCCCTGCAGGAAACGGACAATCACTGGAGCTTTGATTTTAATCGCCTGGAAAAAGCGATAACACCCAGCACACGGCTGTTTTTGCTGTGCAACCCGCATAATCCGGTTGGACGTGTCTTTCGGCGCGATGAACTTACCACCCTGGCGGGCATCTGCGAAAAACACGATATGGTTATCTGTTCCGATGAGATTCATTGCGAATTAATTCTGGACAGCGACAAAACCCACCTCCCGGCAGCCACGCTTGATGCGGCCGTCGCCGAGCGAACCATTACTCTGATGTCGCCCAGTAAAACGTTTAATCTGCCCGGCCTGGGGTGCGCCTTTGCGGTCATATCCGGAAAAAAACTGCGGCGGCGCTTTATTGAAGCCACGGCAGGCATTGTCCCGCATGTCAATGCGCTGGGCTACGCGGCAGCTGAAGCCGCTTACCGGGACTGCGCCGACTGGCAGGCCGCACTGCTGGAATACCTGCGCGGCAATCGGGATACGGTTGCGCTTGCCATTGCCGATATGCCGAGGCTTTCAATGGCTCCGGTTGAAGCAACCTATCTGGCCTGGATTGATGTGCGCCAAGCTGATTTGCTGGATCCGGTCCGGTTTTTTGAAGACGCCGGAGTGGGGCTGCAGGATGGCATCGAATTTGGGGCTAGCGGTTTTGTGCGTCTCAATTTCGGCTGCCCGCGGCCGCTGCTGGAAGAAGCGCTGGGTCGAATGAAAACAGCCATGAATAAACATATCAGGGAAAGCAAGAATGCTTGAAACCGACAGAATGAAATAAAATTGTGGGGGAAATAAAATGACTCAAGAAATATTTCAGGTGGATGCCTTTACTGATAAACCCTTTGCCGGCAATCCGGCAGCCGTATGCGTGCTGGCGGAACCCGCTGACGACGGCTGGATGCAGCTGGTGGCCGCTGAGATGAATCTGTCGGAAACCGCATTTCTGGTTGAACAAAATGACGGTTTTCAACTGCGCTGGTTTACCCCTGCTGTCGAGGTGGAATTATGCGGGCATGCCACCCTGGCCAGTGCCCATATTCTGTGGGAACAGGGGATTCTGGCGCCTGACAGCCCGGCACGCTTTCATACCAGAAGCGGTCTGCTGAGCGCCGTGCGCAAGGATGCCTGGATCGAGATGGACTTTCCGGCAGAGCCTGAGACGCAGGCCGAATTTCCAGAAGATATCGCCAAAGCTTTTGGGGTGAAAGCCCGCTATGTGGGCAAGAATCGTTTCGATTTTCTTCTTGAATTTGAATCCGCGGAAACGATCCGGAAAATGGCACCCGATTTTTCTCTTTTAAGCCACGTTTCCAGCCGCGGATTTATCGTCACCAGCCCACCTGATTCGGGTCCATACGATTTTATGTCGCGTTTCTTTGCGCCGGCAGCCGGCATTAATGAGGATCCGGTCACCGGTTCGGCGCACTGTTGCCTGGGCCCTTTCTGGGCCGAAAAGCTCGGCAAAAATGAGCTCACCGGCTATCAGGCATCAAAGCGCGGCGGTGTCGTCAAAGTGCGGGTCGGTGATGAACGGGTTTACCTTTCCGGTCAGGCGATTACCGTTATGCGGGCAACGCTTTTCTGATACACATCGATTTCAGGACGGGATTGAGATTTATATGGGCTTCACTTTTGCAATAATTGGCGGCGGCTTGACGGCAACCGCCATGCTTTCGCGGTTTGTCGATAAAGTGCGCCATGAAATTGATCCGAACTTGCTGGACCTCTCAAAGATTCAAATTCAGATTTTTGAAAAACAAGAAACATTTGGACCCGGCTTTCCGCATTGTGGTCGGAATGTCATGCCTTTTCATATCACCAACATGTGCGCCAGGGACATGGGAATCCGATTCGAAAATTCTGCCGATTTTCAAAATTGGGTGATCGATCATGAACATCATCTCAAAGACCTTCCGCCGGACTCAAATGATGCCACCGATAACCCGGATCGATGTAACCATTATCCCCGAGCGATCATGGGTGCATACCTGAAAGAAAAATTTCAAGATGCGTATCAAAAAGCGCAAGAGCTGGGTCTGACGGTCGATCTTTATTCGCAGTCCGAGGTTGTCGACCTGGAGGAAACGCACAATCAGATTTGTCTGACCGTCAAGGATCTTGAATCTGGATCCCTTTTTCAGCGTGTTGCCGATCGCGTTCTGCTTGCGACAGGCCATTGGTTTCAACAAATGGAAGGAACCACATACTTTCCTTCACCCTGGCCTGCTAACAACTTGCTGCAAAACATTCCGGAAGGCGAAAAGATCGCTATCATCGGGACCAGCTTGAGTGCGATTGAAGTTGTTTTAACACTTACTTCAGATGGGCATTTTATTCGGGATGATTCTAATCGGCTGATCTTTGTGCCGCCGGCTAATCCAAGACGCTTTGTGCTGTATTCCAGAAGGGGGCTATTGCCCAAAGTCAGGGGCAAGACCGGAACGTATCGCAACACCTTTCTGACGCGTGAAAATCTGCAAAGCCTGATCTTCGAAAACCAGGGGCAGGTGAAACTCGGTGCAGTTTTTGCTTTACTCAATTCTGAGCTCAAAGCCGCATATGGGCACCGCATCGATTGGCAAGCCGTTGTCAATCCAACCCGTGCTCCTGCCGAGCTCTTACAGCAATATTTGGAAGATGCCAGAAATGGAGATGGGCCTGATGGTGACATTATCTGGCAAACCGTGCTTTACCAGTCTTTCGATATGGTCAGAGAAATTTATCTGAGGCTATCTTTGGAAGATAGAAAGCGTTTCGATAAGGAATATACTTCGGTTTTCTTTACCCATGCGGCCACCCAGCCAGCCATCAATGCCGAAAAAATGCTGGCCCTCATGCGGTGCGGACTTGTTGACGTCATCAAACTGGGTAGCGGTTACCAATTTGTTAAAAATGATACGCAAGGCACTTACGAATTTCTTTACCTCGATAGTGCCGGGAAGCGACAACGGGATGAGTTTCACTATGTAGTTGATGCCCGCGGGCAGGCGAAATCCATCAAGACCGATCCTTCATTATTAATGCAGAATTTACTTAAACGGGGTATCGTTCAAATTGAAGAATCACAGCATTTGCGCGCCGAAAAGGAGCAAGATTTGATTTCAGCCAAACAGCAGAAGTCGGATTTAGCTGCTTATAAAACCGGAAGCGTCTGGATCGACCCCCAGACCCATTTCATCATTCGGCGGATTTCTGCCGACGAGATACATCCATCAAATACGATTTATGCTGTTGGTGCCATGACAAGGGGTCAGATCATTGATGCCAGTATGGCATGCGGAATTGTGCATTCAACGGCCCAAATTGCAGATGGTTTAATATTTTATCTAAAAGGCCGCCAAACGAATGGCCGATAATCAATGGAGTGAAAAATTGCGACGCTCACCAGAAATTGCCGAAAGCGAACCCTTGCTTCGGCGGATTATGGCGGACTGGGGAGGGTCCGGTTTTATTCGAAATGTTACCGTGTCCTTGATTAAAGTATATGCTCTGTGAAAATAATTGTCTAAAATCAAGAGGAGCGATTGGATTGTTTGGATGATTATGGAGGAGGGAGCAGAGCCCCTCCTCATTTACTTTTATCCACCGACTTCACCCGGAGCGAGGTCCCGCCAGGCGCGGTCTACGCTGCTTCCGATGGTGCCGAACAGGTCATCGAGTTCATTTTTCAATGGCGACCAGTCAGAAGGGCACTCATTTTCAAGCTTTTGCACGCGCATCTGTGCATTGACGACCTCCTGCTCGATCTGTCCGATCAGGGGAAGGATTTTTTCTTTTTGCGCAGTTCCATAGCTGTCTGCTACCTTTTTCATCGCCTCAAGTTTTTCTTTCCACGCAGACACCTCAGCCAGCATCGCCTTACAGTAATCTTTAACCTCCATGTTCATAACCCTTTCCATTTTAGAATGTTAATGTGTCGCTAAAACCAACAGTACAGATACTTCTTTGTTATTTTATACCATAAGAACTTGTAACGCGCAGTCAAGCAAGAGCGAAATAAAATAGACATATTAAACGGTCTCTGTGTATTGATGTTTGCTGAAAAGTCGGGGCTCGAGTTTAAGGTATTAGGGTTCGATGGGATAATGATATTTGACACCGACGCCGAATGTGTAACCGGAGTCCGGAGCAGCCAGTTCCCGTCGCCATCGAACCTGAACGCGATAAATATCCGGGCTGTCATCATACGGCGAGCGCTCGATGCCGACATAGATTTCAGATCCGGGCAGGGGTGCATAATCGGATTCGAAATACATGCCACCGCGACTGTAATTGTACATTTTGGCTTTGTAGAGGATGCCCGCCGGCAAGTTTTCGAGCAGGATGTTGGCTTTGTGTTTCACACGGATCGCATCACGTTGTTCGAGAGCAGTCATTCTTTCCCCTTTTTTACCCTGCGTGCCACATTGCTGAAGGATAGAATTATCTGGAACGATATGGTGTTGTCCAAGACACCATTTAAAGGATGGATTCAGCCAACTAAATAAACCGTAATTCTTCGAATGTCAAAGAAAAAAACAGTCCCTTAATGATTTTAAAAATACAAGTATTTTCGGTGCGTTGATTCCATCCAAGGACTTATTGTTTGTAGCCGATTTTTCTGAGAAACTCTTTGCGGACTTTTATCTCGGCGTCATCTTCAATGCCTTTGGATTTGAACCCGTCTATAACGCCTAAAATTCCGCGACCCAGCTCCGTTTCCGCTACGATGACTTCCAGCGGGTTTGCCGTTGCACAAAATATGCGACAGACCTCGGGAACATTTTTAATTGCGTTGAGCACGTTGATGGGAAAAAGGTCTTTCATAAAAATAATAAAGCAGTGACCGGCAGAAAGGGCGAGCGCATTTTGCTGGGCCAATTGCAGCAGATCCTCATCGGTTGCTGCATGCCGGATCAGGCATTTATCGGAAGCCTCACAGAATGCCACGGCAAATTTGGCCATGGGGACCGTGGTGACCATTATCTCGTAAATATCTTCAACGGTTTTGATGAAATGCGATTGGCCCAGAACAAAATTGAGTCCGTCAGGGTTTTCGATTTTTACGGTGGTGATTTCCATAAGACCCTCCATCACAGAAATTTTGATTTTTATGACAGGGTAAAAATTTGCACCCGTGCCAAAATAAGCCTTGACCTGTATGTTCGGTTTTGATATTTGCTCATCTTTATAAGCCTGTGATACGTTGTGGCATCCTTGATGAGCACCACCACCCCTTGCAGGCTTTTCGATTTAAGCCCGGATTGCATCCAATAGAATGTGCGCGAGTAAATGTAGCCTCCCACTGCTGCGATCCGGGCTTTTTTTATCCCCCGATGGCCCGCATCTGTCCACATACATGGGCTGATTTTTGGGAGACCAGGTTGTGATCAGATGGTTTATGATTGACGGCGCTGATAAATATATCCGCCAGGTCCCGGTCAGAACCATTTTCCCGGAGCAATTTTTTCAAATCCTCCTGATGGTCGCTCAACAAGCAGGGCCTGAGTTGACCGCTGGCGGTCAAGCGCAGGCGATTGCATTTATTGCAGAAGTGCTGGCTGATTGCCGGAATAAAACCGACTTCACCTTCAGCATCCGGATATCGATATCGCTGGGCCGGGCCATCATGCATGTCTTCCTGGACCGGTATCAGATTTCCCAGAACGCGGAGTTGATCTTTTATCTCCGGTACCAGCAATAAAGATGCCGGTTTAAAATCGGCCTGGCCGATTGGCATGTATTCAATAAAGCGAATGTGAAAGGGAAATCGTAATGAGAGGCGCGCCATTTCGACCAGTTCCGCATCATTAACGCCCCGCAACGCCACGATATTGAGCTTGATCGGATGAAACCCCATCCGATTAGCCTCCTGAATTCCCTGCCAGACCCGCTCAAATTCATCAAAGCCGGTTATCTCGTAAAACTTTTGCCGATCGAGGGTGTCCAGGCTGATATTGATTCTGGATATGCCGGCGGACTGAATCTTGGCGAGGTTATCGTGCAGCAAAACACCGTTGGTGGTCAGGGATACGTCCTTGAGGCCATCGGTGACCGCCAGTTCTCGTAAAAATTCATAGACACCTTTGCGCACGAGCGGTTCGCCGCCGGTAATGCGCACCTTTGATATACCCAGACGGGTAGCAACCCGCACGACCCTTAAAATTTCTTCGTAGGTCAGGATATCCGTGTGCGACAGTTTGGGAATGAGTTCCTGCGGCACGCAATAGCGGCATTGCAGATTGCAACGGTCGGTGATGGATATGCGTAGATAGTTCAAATGGCGGTTGCAGTGGTCGATGAGCTTTAAATCGTTTCCGGTAGTCATTTTTAAGTCTTTTTGCGATCAGGCTTGCCGATATTTTTGCATCTTTGGCCGGTCAATCTTGAACTTTTCGCGGTAATCGGGAATTTCGATTATCGGAGGCCGCTCGTGGCCTTCGATTTTGAAAATATCGGGCTCATATTGGTCGTTCACAAGATTATATTGAATCATTTCATCGTACAGGTCGTCCTTTAATTCGATCAATCCCAGG
>JASFGN010000045.1:0-10016 GCA_050123735.1 Desulfobacterales bacterium
GAGCGGCTGGAACTTCGCGGGACCGATCGCCTCCGTTCGGGCGGGAACCCCCCTGCTGGATCTCATCCGGCATGCCGTTGACAACGGCCTGGGCGGTATGGAGCTAATGGCCGGCATCCCCGGCAGCGTCGGCGGCGCCCTGCGCATGAATGCCGGCGCCTTCGGTCAGGAAATCGCTCAAACCACCCTAAATGTCAAAGGCTTTCGGCTGGACGGCACGCCATTCAAGGCAGAGCGCGAGAACTTAAATTTCGGCTATCGCCAGGTTCCGGATCTGGAGCAAGTGGTGCTGACATCCGCCAAATTCCGCTTTAAACAAACAGATGCTGCCGTGCTCAGGCAGCGCATGAATGATATTCTGGCGTTGCGCGCTAAAAAGCAACCCCTGGATTATCCCTCCTGCGGCAGTGTTTTCAAACGCCCTCCGGGTTATTATGCGGGGGCATTGATTGAAGAAGCCGGCCTGAAAGGCGAGCGCATCGGGGGCGCCGTCATCAGTCCCAAGCATGCCGGATTTATCCTCAATACGGATAATGCCAGCGCTGCCGACGTCCTGGCTCTGATTCGCAAAATCGAAGACAACGTCTGGCAACGCTTTGGGGTAAAGCTGGAAAGAGAAGTAAAACTGATCGGTGAATTTGACGACTAAAAATAGCCTTTGGGGCAAAAAAAATATGAACCTCAAAGACATCAAGGGCACAAAGATTATTTATAGGTGTTCAACCCCGCAGCGCCGTGCGGGATTTCACGTCTAATTTTATGTAAATTAAGGAGTTCAAAAGGCGTGAGATAAAAAATGTGCGTTTTTATGACCTGCTAAACGGAGGGCAGAACGGTTAGATTTTGTCCGAGAGCTTTCGCAACAAGCTGCGGGATTTGGCGTCTAATTTTAATAATTAAGGTGCTCAAAGGCGCGAGCAGGGTCGAATATCAGGCTGTTTGAAAGAATACTAAACGTGTTTGTAAACGATTAGATTTTGGTTCAGGGCAAGGCGAAATTCGATTCAAAAGCGGAGCGTACACGATAGTACGCGAGCATTTTGAATCGAATTTTAACGCCGCCCTGGGCCAAAAGATGAGTGTTTACAAACACGTTTTAGTCGGAATCTTCCCAGGTGATGCAATCCACCGGACACGTCTCAATTGCCTCTTCAATGCAATCTTCCGGACCGCCTTCGGGCAAAATGACTTCCGCTTTTTCTTCCTCTTCATTAAATGCAAAAACTTCCGCGCAAAGTTCAACGCAGCTCTCACAGCCGATGCATTCATCAGCATCAATAACGACTCGTCGGGCCATGGTTTCATCTCCTTTTAGGTATTTATAACAGGGCAGAAGTGCCCGTCTGAAAAAAGCTTAAAATAAGCTCTGTAGAACCAAAAGCAAGGGGATTGACATTCCTGTCAATTTAAGATTCAGTAGCGTCTTTGAGGAAAGAGACCATGCATCCAAAAAGCACCTTCAACGACAGGCGACATTTCACTGCATGACGCGAAAACCATTTAATAACTGTCAATCGGTGGACTTTAAAACCGGTCGTATCGTTGTGCTTTCGGTATGCCATTTTATTCACGATGTTTATTCCAGTTTTCTGTCGCCGCTTTTACCCCTTCTGATCGAAAAACTGTCCATGTCTTTGACGCAGGCCGGGTTTCTTTCTTCGGTCATGCAGATTCCTGCACTTATGAATCCGTATATCGGCATTCTGGCCGACAGAATCAGCGTGCGCTATTTTATCATTCTTGCGCCCGCTCTCACAGCCGTTCCGATGAGCCTGCTCGGCCTGGCGCCCAGCTATGGCATCCTATTGATATTATTATTTATCACAGGCATCAGCGTTTCGCTTTTTCACGTTCCTTCTCCGGTGATGATTTCGCGCTTAGCGGGTTCAAAAAAAGGCCGCGGAATGAGTTTCTATATGACCGGAGGAGAACTTGCCCGAGCGGTCGGTCCTCTTGTGGCGGTGGGAATGGTTTCTGTATACGGGCTTGAGGGATTCTATCCGATTATGCTTTTCGGCCTGGCTTCTTCGGCCTGGCTCTATTTTAACTTTCGGGAAGTACCGATAACAGTTGATAAAAACCGCAAAATTTCCGTGGTGCAAACCTGGCATGAACTGCGCTTTATTTTGATGCCTTTAACGGCAATTCTGCTGGCACGGGGATTTATGCATGCTTCCATAACCGCTTTTTTGCCAACCTTTATTAACCTGGAAACCGGTGATCTCTGGCTGGCGGGCGCTGCCCTGACGCTTTTCGAAATCAGCGGTGTCGGCGGTGTGTTTGCAGCCGGATCTCTGAGCGATCGTTTCGGCCGTCGCCGGATCTTGCTCATTTCATTGCTGGGCGCGCCTGTCAGTTTGCTAGCATTTGCCTGGATTGGCGGGTGGTTTCGGTTTTTGACACTGGTGGTTATCGGATTTACACTGCTGTCGACGACCCCGGTGATGCTGGCCCTGGTACAGGAGCATGCCAGGAGCAGCCCAGCTGCCGCCAATGGATTTTTTATGATGGCATCTTTCATGGCGCGATCGGCCATCGTCGTGGTGGTCGGTTTCGTCGGAGACTTAATCGGCCTGCGCGCCACCTATTTTGTGAGCGCCATCATGGGTCTTGGCGCGATTCCGTTTATTTTTAAATTGCCCGGAAAGAAACCCGTATGATTTCAACATACTGGCAATTCTAATGACCCTCTCAGCGGGCTTCAGCTCTCAGCGGGTTGCAACGCAGCCATCAGGCGCAGTACGGATGGTTTGTAGAAATTAATACAAACCTGCAATTGACCGCGGGCGCAAAACCCGAAACCATTGCGTTATGTGTTTTGATCTGTTAGAACCTATCTCAAAAATGCGTCTAACGCCAAATAGCTGTGTTACCGACCTCCTCCAAATGCTCACATACCAGCGTGTATGCTGCGCTTTATCGCTTGTCCCGCCATAGCCCGCTGCTTATCAGCGGGCGACGGCGGATCGGCCGGTGCCTTGCTCTTTGACGCGATCCACTATTTTTGAGATAGGTTCAGTCTGCTTTTTTATTTTAGCCCGGATAATGGACCCCACATGAAACCCTTTAAGGAGAGATGATAATGACCGATGAACAACCGCAAACGACCGAATTAAAGCTGGACCGCGGCAATCTTTATAAAGAGGAGACCTTTTCAGATCTTAAAATCGGCATGGTCAAGCGCATGACACCCGTTAAGTCTGATGGTTCTGTGGACAAAACCCGCAAAGCGGTTTTCGTCGCACACACATCTTTGATGACCCCGGGCGGCCCATTGCCGCTGCAGGCCGTCATTCAGGCCAAAGATCTGCAACAGGCGATTAAAAAATTTCCGGATGCCATGAAATCCGCCATGGATCGACTGGCTGAAGAAGCCAAAAAATATCAGGAGCAGCAAGCGAATCGCATTGAAAAGCCGGATTCACGGATTATCGTGCCCGGGCGATAGGTGGCACGCTCATCACATATGAAGATCGCGCCCACATCTGTACCGGCGCCGCTTTAGTATTTTTGACATGAATTCAATAGCTTAATTCTAACCTAGCAATAATGCTAGATTGTTTCGCAAATTACTAGAAACGACTCGCTAATAATCTAGTTTATTATCCCAAAACCACTTCATGAGAGCCCCTGTGCCCTGCTAGTTTTAGTATCCTGTTGAAATGAATCGTCTTATAAACTTCAGGATTCATAGCAACCCGGCGCATAAGATAAAAATGAAATTCTTTTTTAAAAGATTATCAGGCAAGACGCCTTTAGCTCACGAAAATGAGGGCGATGAGCTGTTTGCCGCCGATCTCTGGGGTAAGGCCAAAATCGAATATGAACGCGCCCTGCAGAAATTGGAGCGCACCGAGGCCCCGGACCCTGACTTTAAAGCCCGCCTGCAGAAAAAAATCGTCTCGGCAAAAGAGGCGCTTGCTCGCGGCCATAAACGCAGTGCCGACGACATGCTCGATGCCGGCTTTTACGACGATGCGCGGGAGTTATATATTCTGGCGCTGGAGCTTACCGAAGACCCAGCACTGCAATCCGAACTTGAAGAAAAACATAAATTGCTTGATTTTCAGGTGAATAAAACCATTGCAGAATCACTGCCGGAAGACGATGCACTGCCGTTTGAAGACGATGACCTCGGGTCTGAAACCGAAGAATCGGGCGCGCTGCAGCTGAGTGAAGCGCAAGACGAAACCTTTAGCGCACTGTGCGGCACATTGCCCGATACGGTTCAAAAAGCCTACCTGAGCTATGGCGCTAATTTTAAAAAGGGCTATCTGGCATTAAACCGGGGAGAATTTTCCGATGCAGCCGATCACCTGAGCCGGGCCATGTCGGAGAATCCGACGTCCGACAGTTTTATCCCGCTGGAGCTGGCCACGGCCTTTCTGAACCTGGACAGACACATAGAGGCGCAGCAATTACTCGAAACGCTGTTAAAAGAACAACCGCAGATCCTACCCGCTTACCAGCTTCTGTGTGAAATCTTCTGGGAAAAAAACGAGTTTGACCGTGCACAGGCCCTGCTGGACCAGGTGCCTGATGAGCTGACCGAATCTGTGGCGGTTTATCTTTTAAAAGGAGAGGCGCTGTTCCGCGGCGGAAAACACTCGGAAGCCAAAGCATTTTATCGAACATTTTTAAAGCAATATGGTTGGGATGAACGTATTGCCCGGGCGCTCGCCAGAACCCATGAGGCCCTCAACGAACTGGCCAACGCTCGCAATTTATACCGGGAGATGATGGCACAATGCCACAGCTGTCGGGCACGCATCGACCCGTTTATCAAGGAACGCTACGCCGATCTGTGTTTTAGTTCCGGCATGCAGAGCAGTGATATCCTTGAGATTTATCTTGCTCTGGCCCAGGAGGTCCCCGCCAAGGCTGCTGACTATTACGAGAGGGTCAGCCGCATTTACGCCGCCCTTGGAAATGAGAGGGAATCCGCCCGATTTCGGGCAATTGCCGAAAAAATTGCCCAAAAACAAAATGATAAGGCTTCACAAAAATGACCTTCATTCCTGATTTTCGGCTCCCATCAAAGGATGCCGCAAATGCCCTCTGGTTCATATATGATCGTGGCCGGCTGCTGGTAAAAATCCAAAACGACAGCTGCGCCATCCCTGAAACATCGGATCTAAAGCCCTATCAATCCGCTCTTTTACACAAACAGTACCTGGGCACTTTAGACGGCCGCCCCTGTTACACAGCCGAGATCGCCGGCGACAACCTGAAAGGGATGGATCTGGAATACAGAGATTTGCGCGCCCTATTCGGCAAATTGGATGAAAATCTGATCTGGATCGCAGGACGGGCTAACCAGCTGGTCAACTGGAATCAAATACACCAATATTGTGGTAGCTGCGGAAAACCCACCGAGTTTAAGACCGATGAGCGAGCCAAAATCTGTCCGCAGTGCGGCCTGACAAATTATCCCCGTTTATCGCCGGCCGTTATTGTGGCCGTCTTAAAAAACAATAAAATTTTGCTGGGGCGCAATAAACGGTTCAAACTTCCCTTTTATAGCGTTCTGGCCGGTTTTGTGGAACCGGGTGAAAACCTGGAACAATGTGTCAAAAGGGAAATCCGCGAAGAAGTCGGCATCGCAGTCAAAGATATCCGCTACTTCGGCAGCCAACCATGGCCGTTTCCGGACTCATTGATGATTGCCTTTACGGCCGAATATGCCGGGGGCGATATTCGTCTGGATGGATCCGAAATCATCGATGCCGCCTGGTTCGGAAAAGACAACCTGCCGAAAATTCCGCCTAAGATCAGCATTGCGCGGCAGCTCATTGATTGGTTCATCCAAAAAGGAACACGCGTATGATTCATGTCATTGCCACTATAGAGTTAAAGCCCAATACGAGAGAACACTATTTGAAGATCTTAAAGAAAAACGTGCCGAACGTTGAGGCCGAAGCCGGTTGTTTAGAATATGAACCGGCCGTTGACGTCGATTCCGGTTTACCGTTCCAGGAAGTCGTTCGCGAGGATGTCGTGACCATTGTCGAATCCTGGGAAAGTCTTGAACACCTTGTTGTGCATCTGAAAACGCCTCATATGCAGTCATACCGTGATGCGGTCGCAAGTTATGTCAGGAAGGTCAGCGTGCATGTCATGGCGCCGGCGTAGATTCCTTAAAAACAATTGTAGAAGCGGATTAGGATCATTTTTATATTATTGCTCGCGCAAAGCCGCTAAGGAGGCGCAAAGAATGACTATTAAAAAACCTCTTGGCGACTTTGCGTCTTGGCGTGAGGATTATAATTTTAGCTCAATTTAGGTATCCTGGGGACTTATGAATTTAGTCTTTTCCGTATTCTATTATTGAGCATGATTTAAGACGGGAGGTAGCAACCGAATGTGCGGCCGCTTTGTGGGATACCGTCAACTGGATGAACTCCAAGAATTCTTTCCGATTGACCGTGCCAATTGCGATGTCACGGCCAATTTCAATGTGGCGCCGACACAGGAGATTCTGGCGATTTATCGTCATCAGGGGGAAAACCGGCTGGATAAATTCCACTGGGGGCTGGTGCCGTTTTGGGCCAAAGACCTGTCCATCGGAAACCGCATGATCAATGCCCGTGCTGAGAGCGTTGCCGAAAAGCCTTCCTTTAAAAATGCGTTTAAGAAGCGCAGATGCCTGATTATTGCCGATGGTTTTTACGAATGGAAAGGCCCCAAAGGTCAAAAGCAACCCATGTTAATTACGCTGCCTGATAAAAAGCCGTTTGCATTTGCCGGTCTGTGGGAAAACTGGGACAAAAACGATCCGCAAAGGCCCTACCGCTCATGTACCATCATCACGACCGAGGCCAGCCCTTCGATCCGCGACATTCACCATCGCATGCCGGTAATTTTAAAGCCTGAAGTTTACAGCCACTGGCTGAATCCAGACAACCAGAATGTGATCGATTTAAAGACAATTCTGGAGAAGGATTGCCTGACCCGCTTTATTAGCTACCCCGTGACCACGCAGGTTAACTCCACACGCAATAATGATGCATCCTTTATAGAACCACTCAATGAATGAGATAGAATGAAAGATCCGCTCAATAAAGGCAATAATAAAGGGCATTGAGACACTGCCCTTTGATGGAGGAGAAAAAGGCCTGCAGGTCTGCACCTGCAAGCCCATCGATTGCAGTTTTAAGACTGGTTGTCGGGAACCAAAGAATCTCCGGCCATTTTTTCCGCTTCCGGCTTGCGTTTGAAATTCACCAGTCTATTCAAAAAGCGCTGAAGCCTTTGCTCACCGACCAGGCGAATAATCAGCATGGCAACGGCCACTGTGGTCCCGATAATTAAGACGCCGGCGCAACTTTTAATCGTCTGGCGCCTATCCCGCGACCATATCTTTGCGATCACAAAGATCAGACCTCCTTTCAGATAAACGGTTGCCCCGCATGAGCCGAGAAACCCGCAATAATCAGCGCAAATGCAAAAATCTTCTTCGGTCATTCAGTAATTGGCTGCAAGGCATTAAAATTGACCTCACACCGCAGGAATTCAGTCGGGACATTTGTCTGAAACCCATTCCCCCACATACTTGTCTGCAGAAGTCTCCCCCCTGCTATCTGAAAGAAGCAAAAAGCATGCACGATTTGAGATGTCATCGGAAAATTTAAGAATTTTAATAAATTCAAAATCTTAAATTAACTATAATCTATTCAACCACACATCAATATGAAATGCAATTCCCAATCATGGGTAATATAGACTCTGAATCCGAAACGCAACGGCCGAAAGGATTTCTACAAACCGTTGTTTAGCGTTCCATTTCACCGGCCGAGAGCGATTCGAGACGCATGTGCTGGGATCGCCAGACGTTGTTTTCATTGGCAAAGGTTTCGATATTTTTATTCGTCAAAAACTCGACCATCTTGATATCCTCAACAGCCAGATCTTCGTTACCCATTTTAGTGTGCAAGGTTGCACGACTGTAATAGGCGGCCCCGTATTCAGAATCGAGTTCGATCGCCTTTTCAAAATCGGCAATCGCCTCGGCATCATTTCCCTGACGTTCTTTGGCGAGCCCGCGCAGGTGATAGGGCCGCGCCAGTTTAGGCTCGAGTTCTATGGCACGATCGAAATCGGCAATGGCTTCATCCAGCCGATCCGATCTGAAATATGCTGAGCCCCGGCTCATGTAGGCAAGCGAGTGCTTCGGGTCAATATCAATCGCCCGGGACAGATGCTCAATGCTTTCTTCGTAATTGCTTTTAAGAAACGAAAACATACCATTTATGTAGTTGTTATTGGCTTCGTGATTTGTTGTCATTTTACACCTCCAACCAAAATAGTTCAAGTTTGTCTAAAGTTTGTCTAATTATAATCAAGCGCGTAAAAATGTCAAGCCGAACACGGCTTCCGCTCTGCTCTATTATCCGCAGCTGGTAGTTTAAAACAACCGTCGGAAGATTGCGGAATGACCACAACGACGCCGGCGGCCGTCGCATATGTAGCATTCTTTATGCAAGCTTACTGATAATGTCGCGAAACTCTGAGATGTTCTGCGGGCAGGAAACGCTCAGTTGCTCAAGATCGGCCCGGCAAGACTGCATGCCGCGTCCGCCAACGATGATGGCCACATTTTCAGCCACGTAATGGCGCAACCGTTTTATTTCGCGCAAGGTCTGGCTTTCAGCACCATGATAGACGATGCTGAGAGTGACAGCCACAGCTTTTTTGTATACTGCAGCAGCGGCAATTTCCTCAGCCGGAAGATTGGGACCGAAATAATATGCATGCCACCCGGCCTCAGCAGCTGTGATGGCTGCAATCAGGGCACCCAATTCATGCCAGTGATTTGCAGGGGTCGCCACAACCATTTTAGGCATCGCCTCCGCCGGGTGATAGGCCGAAAGCATCTCGCGCAGAAATGCCACCAGGATCGAAGAGGCCATGTGCTCATGAATGATTTTAAGTTCTCCTTTGGCCCAGCGCTCACCGATTTCCACGACCAGAGGCAGGATGAGTTCTTCTAAAAGCGTCGGGCGTGACAGCATGACGGCAGCCCGGTTCAAGGTGGCCTCGAATGCCTGCTCATCCAGGTTAAAAATGGCCGCGTGGCAGGCCCTTAGAAATTCAGACGGAACAGCAAGATCTGCTTGATCATCTAACAGCGGTCCGGTATCTGCAGCTGGATTGACGCTGATACTCAGAAGCGTTTTGTCGTCCAGCTCGGATAACTGCGCAATGCGATGGCCGATTCCGGCGGCTTGCTTCAAAAGTTTTAAATGCTGAATGTCACGCTCAGAATATAGCCTGCGACCGGTGGGTGTGCGGCCAGGCTGTACGACGCCATAACGCTTTTCCCAGGCGCGAATTACATGTGCGCTCAAGCCGGTCTGACGCGCAACAAAACCGATAGGATGAAGCTTTCGATCATCATTCATGTCGCCAAACTAACATATAAGGGCAAGGTTGTCAAAATAAATTAGACAAAAAATTGACAAACCCTAAAGGGTGCGTATCATACTCATGTCTGAGATCGTACAAAATAACCAGAAAGGAGACCAATTATGCTTAAAGCAACTATGGTGAGCGCCATAATATTACTTGCATCAGCAGGTATGTTAATTGCCGGATCACACGGCAAAATGGACATTGTGGATACGGCAGCCAGCGCCGGATCGTTTAACACCTTGGTGGCAGCAGTTAAGGCCGCTGATCTGGTAGATACGCTAAAGGGTGAAGGTCCATTCACTGTGTTTGCACCGACGGACGATGCGTTCGCAAAACTACCGCCCGGCACAATAGAGGATCTTCTGAAACCTGAAAATAAAGAAAAGCTACAAGCCATCTTGATGTATCACGTCGTGCCGGGGGAGGTGATGGCAAAAGATGTTGTTATGTTGACATCAGCCACAACGGCCAACGGACAGGACCTGTCTATCGGCAAGTCCGATGATGGCGTAACAATTGATAATGCGAAGGTAATCAATACAGATATTTTGTGTAGCAATGGTGTCATTCATGTCATTGATACAGTCGTGTTGCCAAGCCAAGAA
>JASFGN010000046.1:0-10000 GCA_050123735.1 Desulfobacterales bacterium
ACCATTTAGGCCGGATGCCCCTGAATCCGCCAATTTTCAAAGAAAGTACTACTCACCAATGATGGATCAGAAAGATTTTTATGAAAAAGAAGCTATCACATCATCAGAACAGTTAATTCCTAAATCGAAGAAGCAACCAAGGACTGAACAAAACTTGAGTGATGTGAGCAGACAAAATGAATTGAAACCGAAATTGCAAGTTAACAGGCCCAGGCCGCCTGAAGAAAATTATTTTGTTCAGGTAGGGGCATTTCGCAACAAACAAAATGCCATGAAGATTGTTCGCAACCTCAATCTGAAAGGGTATAGCGCTAAAGTCGTTTCACTCACTGACTCAAAAGACCGATTATGGCACACCGTTCGTCTCGGTGAATACGCTTCCCTTAATGCTGCAAAGAAACATGCTGTTGAATTTTCCAATCAAGAAAAAATGGATTCAATCGTTCTGCCTTTGAAAAAGCAATAACGATGCTGGCATAGATCGTATCAAATAAATTATTTGAAAAAATCTGCAATAATCCCACGCCGCCATCGCGAACAGCTCAGGCGAGGCGGGCGGGTGCGGAATCTGCGGATAATAAAAATCCATTAATCTTTGGATCGAAACCCTGCTTGCCCGCCATAGCCTGGAAGGCGAAAGCGGGAACCCGGTACCCTTGAACCCTATTCCCCGAGCGACAGCTCAGGACCGATGCGAAAGACATCATCCGGCGGATCATTGCGCCAGACCAAACACACCTGTGGCAGGGTAAAGGCAAGGGGCTGCCAGGCAGCCTGCAATTGGGTGCACAATTCCCGGGCCTCCTGACTGCTCGTCTGACCCACGCTCAGATGGGGCCTGAACCCGCCGGCAAAACGGGTGACATCATCGCAATGGGGCACGATTTTTAACAGCGCTTTTTGCAGTTCTTTGAGTGCAGCGGCAGGCTCTGGGATCAGATAGATGGTGGCCTGGCGGCGGGAGTGAATCAAGACATCGAAACGGCTCAATTTAACCTCGAACGGCTCCACAAAACGGCAGGCCTTTGCCAGAAGCGGCGTTACCTGCTCAAAGGCCGTGAACGGCCGGAAGGGATAAAGGAGCGTGATGTGCGGCATCCAGCGCCGGTACTGCCGGTCGCGCTGTTTGCGCAGCCTCTGGATCGGCTCCCAGAGGTGATCGGGCGGAATGGCCACAACCGCGGTTTTATACGTCTTGGCGCTGTGTCGGGCTGATGCTCTTTGCCCATGGGCAAGCAGGTCACGACGAGTGCGCGAAGCCGTCAGTCGGCTTCTTTCGATTCTTGATTTTTCTCTGTGGCCCCGCTGCAGCGCCTTGCGGCGCTTGAGGTCACCATATTTGCCGAATCTTCCGCCCATGATACGCCAAGCCCGGTTGAGCCTTTAAAGTCCTATGTCCCAATCATCCTTCAGCTATCCGGTAGGTGCTCTATAATGCGCGATCTGCCTTGAAATTGCAATGAGCTCACCTTTTCGGTCCCAGATTTCACCATCCTCTTCCAAAAGCCCACAGGTGATAAATCTTGTTCACTCGGTTGCTGGAATTTTACGAATATTCGCCGATAATTCTACTGCAGGGACCCACGCGACCATTCCCCGGCCGGTTTAAAAAAGTAGCTGTTATGATCGGCGTTGCTTTCATTTCGCTGTGTTGTATCATGGCTTTCGCCAGCATGGCCATTAGATATCCGCAGTCCTATTATTTGAGTCCTGCCTTTTTAAGGGCTGCAAGTTCGCGCTGCACATGGACAGGGTTTTTAAAAGGTTGAGTTTGTTCAAAAAACCTCAACAATAAGCCCGGATTAATCCTGAGCGCTTGGGTCGCAAGATCGTGGGCCTCATCCTCCCTGCCGGCAATGATGTATAGGCCGGCCAGATGGATCAACGCCCATTCTTCCGGATAATCACCTGCCCGGCTTCGGTCATAAAGCTGCTTGCTGGCAGCAATTGCCTCCTCATATCGCCCCCTGAATGCATGGCTCCTTGCCAATGGACTCAGATAAAACGCCGGGTAATAAGGACTTAGGCGCATCGCTTTCTCTGTCAGCGATATCGCTTCTTCGAACCGTCCGGAAAAGAACATTGTTGCGGCCAAATGAGCGTGCGCGATTGAAAGGTTGGGTGCAAGGGAGATAGAACGGTTTCCCGCGGCAATGGCTTTGTCATGGAGTCGCTGGGCGAGATAAATCGTTCCCAACAAAATATGGACATTAGGGCTTTTGTCATCTAATTTTAAAGCTCTCTGAGCCAGTTCATGGGCTCTTCTGAAAGAATCAGCGGGGGACTCGCTCCAACCATACGCCGCTTCTACGGTATAGGTGGCACCCAGCCATACAATAGCGCTCACATGTCCGGGATCAAGTTCTATAGCCGACTCGAAAAGTTCTCGAGCCTTGATATTGTCCTCCTTATTAAATTTATCCAGAAGGTAGTTTCCCTTGACCCCGTAACACCACGCATCAAGGTTATCTGTGGATTTCGCAAAGACGCGGGCCTGTTCTCCAGAGGTTAACTCTACCTGGAGCGAGACCACGATCTTTTTGGTGACCTCATCCTGCAACTCAAAAAGCTCTCCCATTTTTCGGTCATACTTATCAGACCACAGGTGATGACCGGTCAGGGCATCAATTAGTTGGGCCGTAACCCGAAGCCTGTCACCGGCTTTCTGGACACTGCCCTCCAGCACATAACGAACCCCTAAATCCTCGGCAACATCTTGAACTTTTGCGGCCCTGTCTTTGTAGGTGAACGTGGAATTGCGGGCGATGACGAATATTGCGGAGCCCATTGACAACGCGTTGATGATATTTTAGATCCAGTTTTTTCTTAACCTGATCATAAGCTATTCCGGAGATACAAATACCGCCGGGCGCGGCCAGAGCCTCCAGGCGTGCTGCCACGTTAATGCCGTCTCCGAAAATTTTCTTTCCCTCCTGGATGACATCACCGAGGTTGACACCAATGCGATATTCCATCTTACGATATTCCGCAATGTTGGTATTGCGTTCAGCCAACTCCCGCTGTATCTCCACCGCGCATTGAACGGCATCCACCACACTCTTAAATTCCGCAAGCAGGTTATCGCCCGGCGAGTCGACCACTCGGCCCCTATATTGCGATATATGGCCGGCAATGACCTTTTGGCACTGCTTTAAGTTGCGGACGGTTGTTATATCCGCCTCTTCCATGAGACGGCTGTATCCAACAACGTCAGCACTCAGAATAGCGGTGAGTTTGCGTTTAAAATCTCCTTTTGCCACAGTGGTACCTCTTTTTGGGTTTCAGATATTAAAATAATCGAAGGAGCGCAAAAATCAACTAAGTGATAGAATCGATTCTGAAAGTAGAGAATCGCTTCAGGCCATTTGGAATAGGATGCTCTGAATACTGTATGCGGATTTATACTCAAAACGATGAGATTTAGTCAATCGCAACTACATTAACATGCAAAACATTAGCGTTTGTATTTTTAAAAAAGACGCGCTACTAATAATTCAAAGCAAGCTCATCTTGGCATTCAGGCATTAATCTTCCAAGCAGCGGAGGTATAAGCCATGACTGAAACGAGGCGATCTTATTGTGGTCTGTGTCATCCCCGTTGCGGTCTCCTTTTTGAAATCGAAAACGGCAAGATCATCAAAGTGAAAGGTGACCCGGATCATCCCATATCAAAAGGACAACTTTGTCAGAGGGGTCGTTTAATGCTCGACCATGTGTATCATCCGGATCGCATCAACACCCCGCTCAAACGAAAGGGAGGCAAGGGCGCCGGACAATGGCAGCGGCTAAGCTGGGATCAGGCCCTTGATGAAGTTGCGGATAAGTTGAGTGGCCTTCGTGAACAGTACGGCGCCGAGACACTTGCCTTTACGCATGGTACCAAACGAACCTATCACTGGGATGAGCGCAGATTTTTTAATCTGTTCGGTTCGCCCAACATTTGCGGGGCCAATAATATCTGTATGTGCCCGAGCCAGGCGGTCGAATTTGCAACCTACGGCGGTTTTACGTGGGGCGATGTCATGCATACCAGATGCCTGGTTTTGTGGGGGCATGCGCCATCCAAATCCAACCCCATCGGCCTTTATCCCATGATCCGTCAGGCACAGAAAAATGGAGCGCAACTCATCGTGGTGGACCCCCGCCGAATCCCGGAGGCGGAAAAAGCCGATATGTGGCTTCCCATTCGACCCGGAACGGATGTGGCATTAATGCTCGGATGGCTGCGGATTATCATCGAAGAAGAGCTCTATGACGCCGAATTCGTGGCCAACTGGACAATCGGTTTTGAAGATCTCAAGGCAGCTGCCGCTGAATATACGCCGCAAAAAGTTGCCGATATCACCTGGCTGTCACCGGAACAGGTGGTCAGCTCAGCGCGATGTTATGCCACCACAAAGCCGGCGATGATCACCTGGGGCTTTGGCCTTGACAAGCAGGGCTTGAACGCAACGCAGGCGGCAAGAGCCAGATGCTGTCTCAGGGCGATCAGCGGCAATTTAGATATACAGGGCGGGGAACCTCTGGGATGGAACGAGCCCATCGGCAAAATCATTGGTGATGAGGAAATAGAATTCAACTCGGCGCTGCCACAAGAGCAGCGTGACAAACAGCTGGGTGCAGATCAATATCCATTCTTTGGTTTTCCGGGCTGGTCGCGAAACAGGGAGGCCAACCGCCGCCTTCCCGCAGAATACATGCATCCACCGCATGCCGACATGACCTGTGTGGCCCATGCGCGCAGTGTATTTGATGCCGTGATTACCGCAAAGCCTTATGCGGTTACGGCGGCCATTTCTGTTGCCAGCAATCCATTGCTTTCCCTGCCGAATGTGCGCCATACCTACCAGGCATTGAAGCAATTAGCGCTTTATGTGGTCGGTGAATTTTATCTGACGCCTTCAGCGGCCCTGGCAGATTATGTCTTCCCGATATGCTCCACAGTTGAAACAACCGAATTGTGGTTAACCCCCAACTTCTGTGTGGCGTGTCCCCGGGGCATCGATCCGCTGCATGAACGGCACAACACATACGATTTCTGGCGGGGCCTGGCGCTAAGACTCGGCCAGAAGCAACACTGGCCATGGGAGACGGTGGATGATGTCTGGGACTACCGCTTGGCGCCGGCAGGACTGACATTTAACCGGTTGCTTGAAAAAAACGGCCTTTTTGGCAGGTCACAGTACAAGCGCTATGAAAAATTTGGCTTCGGTACGCCCTCGGGCAAAGTGGAGCTTCGCTCCACCACATTTGCAGAACTCGGTTGTGAGCCCGTGCCGGTCTATCGAGAGCCCCCGCACAGCCCCAGGGGTGATTCGAAATTAGCAAAATCCTTTCCCCTGGTTCTCATTTCCGGGAGCCGCTTTATGCCGATGTACCACTCCGAGCAGCGCCAGATTCAGGCGGCCAGAAAAAAACGGCCCGATCCGCTGGTGACGCTTCACCCGGACACGGCTAGAGCCCTTGGTCTGACCGAAGGCCAGTGGGTTAAGGTTGAGTCCCCTCAGGGGAGCGTTCGCATGCGTCTGCGCTGCTCCGATACAGTCGATCCGCGCATGGCGGATGCAGATCACGGCTGGTGGTTTCCTGAACGTCCCGGGAAAGAGCCCGAATTATTTGGTGTGTTTGAATCAAACGTCAATATGTTATGCCCTGACGGATCGGAATTTTGCAGTCCGGAAATCGGCAGCTGGCCGCATTCGGCGCTGCTTTGTCGGGTGAGCAAGGAAAATTAATCATTTAATTTGGGGTCAAATATGTAAAGAGGGGGACGCCCATTAAATTATAAGTTTCTAGCTTAAAAGCATAGCAGACATCCGTGACATATTGACATTGAGTTTGGAGCCATGCAGCTTAAGCTGGAAAACGGCACCTCGGGGCTTCAAAACAACAGCTCAAGCCGGAAAACGACATATTAATTTCAGGCGCAAGGTTCACGGCAAATGGCATAAGGCTGCTACATCAATTAAGAGGCGCAGAACATTCCCGTCAACCAACATATCCCTATCGGCCGCAGTCGGCCGCAAAAAAGGGTTGTTTTAGCTTTTTTTGCTTGATTTCAAAGTATTAGCGCAGCCCTGCACCAAATTCCTCACATTAGTAGTTGCTTCCCTTCAGATGGCTATGTATACCGGTTTTTGCTTGAATATCGTCAAATAAATCTGCTAAATGGCTTGATAATCGGTTTATCGCCGATCAGATGATTTGTCCGAGCGCACCTTTTGCCGGTATTTTGAAATCAGCTGGATAGGATAACACTCGAGCTCCCGGGAGCAACCGTATGGCGGCTGAAATCGGTTTCAGACGAAACATGGGCTTGTTTATGGCTGTCATGATCGGTATTGGCGCCACGATGGGGCCGGGGATTTTCGCCCTGCCGGGCGAGCTGGCGCATATGGTCGGCCCGCTGGGTATTCTCGTCTATCTGGCGATGGGTTTTTTAACCGTATTTACCGCCTTAAATTACAGCGAGCTCAGCGCAGCCATACCGTTAGCCGGCGGCGGATATTCTTTTACCAGCAGAACGCTCAACAGACCCGTTGCGTTTTTCACGGGCTGGTTTTTCTGGATCGGCAACACGCTTGCCTGTGCGATGTACGCCCTCATCTTTTCCCTGACGATCCGCGCCTACTTTTTACCGGAAGCCAGCATTGCCCTCATCACCCTGATCACCACAGTTGTATTCACTGCCGTCAACCTCATGGGAATGAAGGAAGCCATCATCGTTATTACCATCATGAATCTGGTGGAACTGGCGGTTCTGGTCGGAGTCGCTGCGCTCGGTTTTACCGATATCGAGCCGCTTAATTTGGAGCCCTTGGCGCCAATGGGATGGGGCCCCTTTGTTCCGGCTATGGCCCTCATCTATATTTCCTATGTCGGTTTCGAACTGATCTCGAATGCGGCTGAAGAGATCATGCAACCGAGCAAGAACATTCCGCGAGCAATCTTGATCACACTCGGTATCAGCACAGCTATCTACGTCTTCGTGGTCGGTGTCATGATGGGCACCATTAATTATACCGAATTGGCCCAGAGCGACATTCCGTTCATTTTTACTGCCGAGCGGCTTTTCGGCGCCTGGGGGCGCTGGGCCGGCATCACCGCAACGATCATGGCGAGTCTCTCCGCATTCAGTGTGACATTAGGTGCCAGCGCCCGCATTTTATACGCATTGGGGCGCGACAGGCATTTTCCATATTTTTTCTCCAGGCTGCACCCCAGATTCCAAACCCCACACATTGCGCTTTCTATTTGTGCCCTGATTGTGATTATCTTCAGCTCCTCCGGTATCGTTAAATTCGTGGCTTCATTGAGTGATTTCGGCTACCTGATGGGACTAGGGATAATCAATTATGCGGTCATTCCGCTCCACAAGCGCATGCCGAATTTAAGACGTCCATTTCAAACCCTATTTTTCCCCTGGATACCGATCATGGGCGTAATTACGACCTGGATGTTCGTTCCGGCATTAGAACTCAGAAGTTTTGTTCTGGGTGGGATCCTGACACTGGTTGGCAGTGGAATATATGCTTTAAACGCCGATAATCGCGCTGAGATTATTAAATTGATGAATTTTTTCGTAAAATCAGTGAAAGTGTTTATATACAAATTAAGGAGAATGCGTATGCGAGTGCTTATCCTCAGTGGAGACAAACAAGGCCAGAACATAGCGGACCGGCTTCTGGCAAAAGATGAGTATCAGATGATGTTTCGCTCAGCGGAACACCAGGTGACGTTCATTGAAGAAGACGATGCGCTTTGCAAGGAACTTGAACAACGCTACAATGTTCCCATTTACCAGGGAGACGGCACGAAGAAGGAATTACTAAAACAGGTGGGCGTCGATAATATCGATGTTGTCATTGCTGCCTACGAAGATGATGGCCGCAATGTGATTGCGGCCCTCCAGGCCAGGCAGCTAAATCTTGAAAAAGTCATCGCCATCGTCCAAAATAGTGAATACACAAATCTCCTTGAGCAAAACAGCGTGGTGGTCGTCAATGCACCCTGGGCAACGGCAGCTATGGTTGAAAATATTCTGGACAATCCCGTTTTAGCGCAGCTTTTCGAATTTGGAATCGGAGCGGCAAGTCTTCTCGAAGTGAGCGTACCTGAAGATGCAAATGTAAAGGGAAAGCTTATCCGCGACATTGACATACCCAAGGGGTCTTTGATTGCTGCAATCATCAGAGATGGCCAATTTGTGGTTCCGCGCGGCGCAACATCTATCGAAGTTGACGATCGCGTCATTTTCATCGGACCGGCCTCAGCCATAAAAAAAGCATTTGATACATTCAAGCTCAAAAAATAAATGCGCCCAGGTCCCTGGCTTCGCTCTGGCTTGTCGCGCAAAGCTTTTCAAGCGGAGTCTCGGGCGAGCTTCCGTCTTCGTTGAAACTTCGACACAAAAAAATGTGAGGGACGGGGTTGATTTGTTGCGTTTCTTAAGAAATTAGGTTTGAATCTTGAATTCGGATACTAGGTTGGACTCCCAGCATTCGATTTTTCAATCGGCTCATGGAACTACTGTGGAGCATGAAGACCTGATCCCATGATTCTGCCGTAATCTTTGCCCGCTGCGCTCACGCTTTCGGAAGCAGAGCGGCCACCGGACACACGTCAACACAGGCCTGACAGGTATCGCAGGGAAGTTGTTCGGTTTGCGGGTGGTCATAAAAAGCGATGACCGTATCGATGCCGCGTCTGGCAAAGGTTAATCCGGCCCGGTTGTGCTGCCGGCGGCAGACATAGACGCATTTCCCGCATAGCACACAGCGGTTGGGATAGTGATCTAAAAAAGGGTGATGTGTATCGATGCGGGTTTCTTTCAGCAACCGATCGAGACCTTTGGTTTTTAAAGCGACTTTTAAAAATTTGGCCATATCCTGCAGCGCGCATTGACGATTGGCCGGGCAATTTTTGCAGTCCACATCATGGGCTGAAAGCAGGAGTTGCAGGGCGGTTTTCTGAAGTTGACGGACACCGGGGGTGTTTGTGTGCACAGACAGCTCCCGGACAACCCGGATCGAACAGGCGCAAACGGGATGGTCGCTGCCCTCGATTTCAACGTAACACAGACGGCAGGAGGCCGGGGGGTGCTGCATACCCCTCAGATGGCATAGATTCGGAATGTAAATACCGTTATCCAGACAGGCCTCGAGCAAATTCGTCCCTTCAGCAACCTCGATTTTTTTGTCATCTATTTGCAGGGCAATCATTGACCGTGTCCTTCAGTTTTTGACTCTTTTACCGGCTGAGCCGGACGTTCGATGATGGGTGCCAGCCCGGGCGGCGATACCCTTCGCACAGCATCGTATTCCGGAGGGCAGGCAACCACGCATTCGCCACATTTGACGCACAGGGATTGGTCGATGCCTTTTTTGCGTGTGCTGGTTGTAAATACCGCCTCTACCGGACAGCATCCTACGCAGGCATCGCAGCCCCGGGCGCACTTTTCCAGGTCGATGTAAAAGGCGATCAAGGGTCGGCAAACCTTGCCGGGGCAGCGCTTTTCCTTGACGTGGGCCTCATAGTCGTCCAAAAAATATCGCAAAGTGGTCAAAACCGGGTTGGGAGCAGTTTTGCCCAATCCGCACAGAGAACCGGCTTTGATGTCCTCGCTTAGTTGGGCCAGGATTTTGAGGTCTTCGTCCCGGCCTTCGCCCTCGGTAATTCTTTCCAGAATCTTGAGCAAATGAACCGTCCCGATGCGGCAGAAGGTGCATTTGCCGCAGGATTCCTTTTGGGTAAAATCCAGAAAATAGCGCGATATGTCCACCGCACAGGTATCCTCATTCATGACCACCATACCCCCGGATCCCATCATGGCGCCGGCTTCGGTCAGCGAGTCAAAGTCAATGGGTGTGTCCAGAAACGACTCGGGCAGACAGCCGCCGGAGGGTCCACCGATCTGGACAGCCTTAAATTTCTTTTTCTGTGGAATGCCGCCGCAAATGTCGAATATGAGGGTCCGCAGGGTCACCCCCATGGGAATTTC
>JASFGN010000047.1:0-9992 GCA_050123735.1 Desulfobacterales bacterium
AACAGCACGGCTGCCAGCGCGCTGCTGAATCCGGTCAGCGGAAAATACATGGCCAAAAAGTTTGCATTGTATGCCGGCCTTGCATCCGGAAGCCCAAAGAGCCAGCCCAGTGCGGTGGAGGTGGCAATCGCAATGATGAATGTGAATATGCCAAGCCCCTTGCTGACCTGGGCCTTATGAATTTTGCGAAATGATAAGAGCAGCACAATCAGGTAAACCCCATAGAGCATACCCAGCCACCAGAGGGGTGAGGCCAGGTTTGGGGAAAACAAGTAATAGACAACATTCCATGGCGATCCGAGATGCAAGAGCAGGCACGTAAAAGCCGCAAACAATACCGCAATTTCCAAAAAGGCGGTTCGCTTTTCAAGGGGCTGGTAGCGCTTGATACCAAATACCACGGGAATGGACGAGACAAAGGCAAGTCCTGAGCTGGTTAGCGAGAAAAAGACATAGGCTGCGATGGGCATGGTCCAAACCAATATATCGGTCTTGGCGTACAGGACAAAACCGGTGCTAATTAGCACTCTGTAAGCGGTGAGCAGGCCCAGCAGAATCCCCAGCCCCAGTAGCCCGTACCACAATTGAACTTTAATTGATTTCATCTAGATGCCCCCTTTCGTTCTCTGATAGTGTGCGGGATTAAAACTGCGGATATAATAAACGTTGGGCTCGGTGCCGAGCCGCTCCTTCAGCCGGTAAGGTTTATATTTTCCCAGAAGCCAGTTTACCCTGCTGTCGGGCTTGTCCAGATCTCCAAATACCCTGGCATCGGCAGGACAGGCTTCCACACAGAAAGGTATCTCGCCAGCCTTGAGTCTATGGTCGCAAAAGGTGCACTTTTCAACCACTCCCTTGGGTCTGTTCTCCGGAAGCGTTTTGGCCCTGTCTGGATTGCTGTAGGGCGTTGCGTTTCCGTTGTTGACCTTCTGGGCCATTTCTTTAGGGGAGCTGGTGCCGCCCTCGATGACCGGCTTGGGATCCCGCCAGAACTTGTGCGGCTCTTGCCAGTTAAAATAGATCACCTCATAGGGGCAATTATACTGGCAGTATCGGCAACCGATGCACTTTTTAGGGTCGTGCATGGTGATGCCGTTATCCAGCTTATACATGGCCTTTGTCGGGCAACCCGTAACGCATGGGGCGTCTGAACAGTGGTTGCAGAGCGTCGGCAAATAGTGGAAGCGCACATTGGGAAACGTGCCTGAAGTTTCGGTTATTTTATTTGACCAGTAGATGCCGTCGGGAACATTGTTTTCATTCCTGCAGGCAATGCTGCAGGCCCCGCACCCGACACATCGCTGTAAATCAATTACCATGGCATATTTAGGCATTGTTCACCTCCTAAACTTTTTCGATTTTAATGCGGGTGGTCGCATAGAATGCCGTGCTTCCACTCAGACGATCGTACTGGGCCGGGATGAGGTCATTGCTGCTGCCCCCCCGGGGCACTTTGCCGAATACTTTGGACGCTACGCGCCCATAGGCCCAGTGGCCCTGGCCGTAACACTTGGCGATCGTGCCCGGCCTGACGCCTTCCCACAAGCTTGCCGTACAGGTCAGGCTGCCGGTCGGAGACGTCAGTTTAACCTTGTCTCCATTCTGGATACCAAGTGGTTTGGCGTCTGCCGGGTTGATCTTGGCCACATCTTGCCAGGGCACATCACCGGGATCGAGATCCTTAAAATCATGATACCAGGTGCAGTTGGCCGAACGGCCCTCGCGGTTGAGCCTGGATTTGTAGTCCACATGGATGAACGGATATTCTTTTGCATCTCCGGCAATCAGCGGCTCTTCATAATGCGGCACGAACGCCATTTCACCCCGCGCTAAATAGTTACAGACCTCCAGAACATTGTCGACGGTGGTATTGTGCTTTTCGGCATGCTTTTCGAGAACATCCTTGAGGGTTTCGCTGTAGAATTCAAATTTTTTGGTTTTGGTTTTCATGTTCGACCATTTTTTGCGATATGGATAGGGGTCGGAATTCCAGACGCCGGCTTTGAGAAAATCCTCCCAGCCGTTGAATTTATCTCCGCCTTGATATTTGGCCGGATCCCACAGATTCTGAGTGGCATATTTAAGGGCATAGAGCGCAAATTCCTTTTCGTTGGTCGGGGATTTACCGGTTTCCGGATCCTTGTAAGCCTTGAAGTGATCGAGCAGGTTGCCAAACCCTCTTTCATTTAATTTTTCGGCGATCAGCCAGGGAATTTCGGTCTCATCGATCTTGTAGTCCCCCACCGGCTCGATGATCGGCTGCATGAGGGTCACGTGCCGGTACCCGTTCCCGATTGCTTTGACATATCCCCACTTTTCAAACATGTGATGGGTGTCGGGCAGCAGGATATCTGCAAACCAGGAAAACTCGGAAGCGTTGGTGGTGATGTGCACCAGAAACGGTATCTTGGCCAGGGCCCGCTCCCAGCGCTCCGGCTGTGGACAGGAGAAGGCAAAGTTGTTCATGTAGCCGATGGCCACTTTGATTTCATTGGGGTCCGCGTTCAAAATGCCCTCAGCCGCATTGTTGGTGACCACGCCGCCGCCCGGTTTTTTGTTCAGCGCCGGAAACTCCAGACGGCCGCGATGATCTATTTTTTTGTGCTTTTTACCGGCTTTGGCAATCTCGTCCATGAAATCGTCGGGTTCTGGAAATTTGGTGGTGTATTCCTTGTTGCTCTGCTGTGTTCCGCCGACATTGTCCACCGCGCCGACGATTCCGTTTAAGGCATGCACCGCCATGCTGGCATAAGCGCCGCGGGCCTGCATGCAGGGCCCGCCGCCCAGCCAGGAAATGGCGTGGGGTGCAGCCCGGCCGTAACCGACAGCCACGCGTTTGATCTGCTCTGCGGGCAGATCGGTTATTTTTGCGGCCCATTGCGGTGTCTTGTCTTTGAGCTCCAGGTTCCACCATTTCACAATGCCGTTGGTGTGTTTTTCTTCAAAAAGCGTCTCATCAAGATACTGGCCGGCTACAAAACGGTTATCGCCGTCAAAAAAGTCGCCGACAAAGTCTTTATACCAGAGCCCCTCGGTGAGCAGCACATGCGCAATGGCCACTGCCAGAGCTCCATCGGTGCCGGGCTTGAGCGGCAGCCACTCGTCGGCTTTGGCGGCGGTGGCCGACAGCCGCGGCTCGGCAATCGCAATCGTGGCCGAGTCAATCGCATCTCCCCAGACCGCGGAGTAATAAGAGACCTGTCGGTTGGCCGCCAGGGGGTCCGCGCCCCACAATAGAATGTACCGGGCCCTTGTAACATCATATTGACGGTAGCCCCAGTAGGCCTCTGTGTAATATGGGCCGAATTTTTCCGCTTCAGCGCAGATGGCACTGTGGGAGATGTTGTTGGGGGAGCCGATGATTTTGGTCATGCGATCATAAAGAACGTCACGCATGTACGAATAACGACCGCGCATGAGCATGTACTTGTGGGTTTCGTTGTTGTTTCTGAGCTCCATGATCTTATCGGCGATGGTGCCCAGGGCCTCATCCCAGGAAATGGGCACAAATTTCGGATCTTCATTGCGTCCTTTTTTGGGGTTGGTCCGTTTCATCGGCGTTTTGATCCGATCCGGGTCGTACACCTGCTGCAAAGCCAGATGCACGCGCGGACAACTTGCCTCACCGTTGACCTTTGAATTCGGATTGCCCCTAACTTTCACTGCCCGGCCGCCGACAACGTACACCTGTTTGGAGCACCAGGACGTACATCCCTGACAGGTGGCCGCTTTCCACTCCCCGGCGGCAGCGGAGCCGGTCTCACTGGCTTCTGCCAGAGCCCGCAATGTGGGCTTGAAGGATGTGCCCAGGGCAATGGCACCTCCGGTGGCGGCTGAGGCTCTTTTCATGAAAGATCTTCTTGACATTTGAAAATCATTTAAAAAATCATTCAGAATGCCTTCCGATTTTTTGTGTTTCATTTCCATATTGCCTCCCTTCCTAATTAACCTCCTTAAGTTTTAGCGGTCGCTATAGGACTGATTTGTTGTGGGTTTGGAATTCGCTTTATTTTCTTCAATCGAACGTAACCAGAAAAAAAGTTCGTCTGCATCAATTGGTCGGCTGAGACAGGCATAGATATGATAGCTAATGGCATCCCTTAATTCGGGGTGAATCGGCTGGCCGGATAAACAAAAAAAATAGACACCCGGGAATTTTGCGGTGAAGTCTCTTATGATACGATTGTCGGCTGGAACCGTGTCGATATCCCAAAAAATGGCCCGGCATCCGGTGTCTTTTATGAGCTGATCCAAATTGAGAGCCGAATCCAGCTCAACGGCATTAAATTGGTTCTCTTCCAAAAGTTCGCGGAGCTCCCGGCGCTGTTCCTTATTGGCATCGATCACCATGATCGTTTTTTTCATAGGCTCTGGTTTTTCTGGAACGAATCCGGTAAGGAATTAGTGAAAACTGAAGGATGTCAGTGCCACAAAGTAGCAATCGTTATGCCAAAACTGAACCGGAATTGACCGAGGCCTGTTTCAGGAATGACAGCTCGGCAAAGGAAATTTTAAGTAATTGATATTTTATTAAAAATAAATTTAGAGAGAGAAATGGGGAGTGAAAATATATTTTTCAGACAAGTGTGCTCAACGCTCAGAATGGATATCAATTTGTTCGAATTGCAGACAGCGATATTTGCTATATCTTATATTTTATTTGATATCGTATGGTTAGCCGTGTACGAATTCCGGACACTTTTTTTGGCCGAATACACTTATGGGTGTGTCATGCCGTGAAGGTTATCGTTGCGGGTACGCCAAATTACAATATGGGTTTAAATACTTGGCATGATTTGCAAATTTTAATTTTTTCTTGCCAGTTTTTTTGGGCGCTACCTTCACATACGGTACCATTTATAAGCCAGCAAAGATCCCCGGAGTCAAACTCCCAGGCCGGGCATTGACGCTTCTGATCAGGGGTGCATTTTTTAATTTCCCAACAGGGTTTTTTACCTCTGGCTTTTTGTTCGGATCTGAAAAGCAGAAAATAGAGCTGTCGCTCGACATGGACCGGCACATTGCGCCAACCCTGCTCGTAGCTGTGAACGGCTTTCAATGATGTGCCCAGCAACTCGGCCATTTGTTTTTGCGTTTTCTGAAGTCGTTTGCGGTGTCTTTTAAATTCGTTTTTATTCATAACGACTTGCCTAGTGTATGGTGGGTTTATTAATTTGGTATTTTTTGATTTTTTCATATAGTGTGCTGCGACTGATCCCCAGTTGTGAGGCGGCCTTTTTCTTATTCCAATTGCACTCAGACAAAACTTCCAGCAGTAATTTCCTCTCATTTTCAAAAATTGTTCCCGGGGTTTCTGAAAAAACAGGCGGAGTCGCATCGCGAATCGCAGTGGGCAGGTCAGAAATTTCGACCGTGCTTTGCTTGGCCAAAACAGCTGCATGCTCGATACTGTTTTCCAGTTCGCGCACATTGCCCGGCCAGGGGTAATCCAGCAGCAAACGCATAGCCTCTGAGCTGAAATCCTGAATGGCTTTATTTTGCTCGACTGCAAAACGTCGTAGAAAATGGCGGGCCAGCAGCGGAACATCGTTGCGCCGTTTTCTTAATGGCGGCAAGTGGATCGGTATGACATTGAGACGATAAAAAAGGTCCTCCCGGAAGCTGCCGTTTGTGACTCCCTTTAGCAGGTCCTTATTGGTGGCTGCCAGAACACGAATATCCACTGATAGCGTTTGTTCGCCACCAATGCGTTCAAATTTCTGGCTTTGCAGAACGCGCAACAGTTTAATCTGCGCTGAAGGAGCGATCTCTCCAATTTCGTCCAAAAATACGGTGCCGCCATGGGCCTGCTCGAAGCGCCCCGTCTTTTGGCGGATGGCGCCGGTAAAGGCCCCTTTTTCATGGCCGAAGAGTTCACTTTCCAGCAGCGTTGCCGGATAGGCCGAGCAATTAATCACGACAAACGCGTTGTCCTTACGCGGGCTCTGCTGATGAATGGCCCGGGCGACAAGCTCTTTGCCGGTTCCGCTCTCTCCCTGAATCAGAACGGTGGCATCTGTGGGCGCAATATCCTCAATCAAGCGATAGATGTTTTGCATCTGGGGGTCTTTGCCGATGATCCCGCTGAATTCGGCGGAATGTTCGATGCTGCTCCGCAGCTCGCGAATTTCTTCTTCGTGAATCACCGAGCGACGAATCGCCCCTGCGGTCTGGTTTAATATCAGATCAATAATATCCAGTTCTTTGATGACGCAGGCACAGTTCCCGGGGCAGGCGATCAGCATTGCTCCCTGAAGCTGATCTTCATGCAAGAGTGGGAAGCTGACCAGCTGTTTTACGGACTGAAAAGGTTCCGGCAGCAAAAAGGTGATGGCAGGATCGGCTGCCAGAAATTCCATTTTTTTGATTTTGGACAAAAATTCGGCAGCTTTTTGAGAGGCGGTTTTATCCAGGGTTAGGGACGCACTTTCAGACTGCAGGAAGATATTTTCACGGTTGCTACTAAAAATAAGGAGCCACATATCTTTGCAGGTTACGATGCCCTGCAGTTCTTTGATCAAATAGCGACACACATCCTGCAGATGGGTCAGCGCGCCGATCTCCTGGGCGATGGTAAATGAGGTGCGTGTTTGCCGGTGGGCGCGATCCAGCTCAGTTGTTTTTTCTTTTAGTCGCTGGGTGTAGTCTTTGATTCCGGCAACCATGTGGTTGAAAGCCGTGGTCAATTTGCCTACCTCGTCATGACTGTGCAATTTAACCGTAACATCAAGGTTGCCGGCATCGATTTTTTCGGCCGCTTCGGCCAGCACGGCCAGCGGACCGGTTATGCGTTTGATAAACAACAGACTTCCACCCAAAGCCAACAGAAGAATGGCAAGTGTAAGACCGCTCATCTGGAGCCACAATTGGAATACCTGATCCCGATAAGGTTTTTCGGACATCCCAAGTCGCAGCAGCCCGGCCTTGCCTGAAAATATCGGCCAGGCGATGTCCAGATATTTATCTCCCCTGGTAGAGACAATTTCCTGGAAATTGCCGTAATTATCCAGAACAGCATCATTGGCCTCCAGAAGCTCCAGGGGAATACCCCGGCTGAAGGTATGTGCCAGAACCTGGTTGTCCCGAATGATAAACAGATAGGCGACCATGGGATTGCTGCGCATCTTGTGGTCCAGCATTTTCTGAAGAGCGACCAGGTCGTTGGTCAGAATCTTGTCAGTGGCATCGAGTTCGACGGCGTGAGCCAGGTTTTCAGCCTGGGCGGACAAAGACTGGAAAAGACTGCTGCTGTACCGCTGAGTGACGAGTATTGAAATGAGCAATCCGCTGCCGATGACCAGCAACGAGACTGCCAAAAGGAGTTTGCTTTTCAAGCTTAGAGGTCGCATCGATTTATTTCTCCCAGGAAGCAATTTTTAGCTCTATTCCGCGGATGCCGTCGTACCATTCGTCCCGGGGGGGAGTAAAACGATCGATCATCAATTCAGACAGAATTTTCTGCCCGCGCAGATCATGATGCATGGCAAAAAGCACCTTGCGAATATCATCTTTTAAATCCGGTGCTAAATTAGGAGATGCGACAATAGGTGGAATTCCATAAGGCTCTGATTTACGGATAATGCGGGTTTTGGATGTGAAAATCGGGTTTTTGCGGTGGTAATATTCCCAGATCAAGCTATCGATAGCAGCCCCGTCCACCAGGGACTTGGCGACAGCCATGATCGCGTTATCATGACTGTAAGTATAGATCGTTTTGCTGAAGAACGTTTCGGGGCGCTCACCCATCTGACTGACCCAATAAGTGGGAACAAGTTTACCCGTATTGGATTCCGGATCGGTGAACGCAAAGGTCCTTCCCCTGAGGTCTTCAATATTGCGAATGTGGCTGTCCTTGTTGACAATCAAATAGGATTGGTAAAAATGGCGGCTCTGGACCTCCGGAGTGGCCAGTAGCTCAAAGCCAAACTTTTTTTTGCCGACGACATAAGGTCCCGAGCAGATAAAAGCCAAATCTATTTGACTGTTACCCAGTAATTCATTTATTTCACCATACGTTTTGCGCTGAATAAACTGAACGTCTCTGTCGAGATGATGCCCAATATAGTCTAAAAGCTGCCGGTAATAGACAAAGGTGTCCTTAGGGGAAATCATGGCAGCTACGGCAACTTTTATAGTGCTATTTTCCGACGGCTTTTTCCCCGGCTTCTCAACGACAACCGTTTTGGAAAAATCAACGACCCGGATGTCGGTCTCAGATCCGCAGGCGTACAACAAAGACAGAGCCGCAGACATAACAAGACCGGATATGAAAAGATGATTTTTAATGATGAATCTATATTTGATGTCATCCATAAATATCCTCGTTTACGAGGCGGTCTTGACGTCTGAGAAAGGCTGGCACTCTATGCAGGATTCAGATTATTTGAGAGAATAGACGTACGATGATATTATTGCCACATTGTGGTAGGTTGTGTCAATAAAAATTTCGGCTATGATACAAGCAGAAAAGACTTGCGGCTGAATCGATGCAGCACCGGGGTGCCCATGCCGTGGCTGACCGCTTTGATGATGCGATCCTTTTCAATGGGAACGGTGCCGGCGAGCATATGCACCGGTAAATGCGCAAAGGCCTCCGCCACCATGGGGGTGCTGGGCCCGAGCATAGCGGTTTTTGCTTTTTCATGAAGGTGGGATAGGATCTCTTCGGTGGTGTTGTTGAGGATGGACGTCGACGTTAAAAGCAATACATCGGCCCAGTCGGCGAGTTTTTGGTAAAAATCTTTGCGCTCACCCAGGCCGCGCGAGGCATCCAGTATTTCGAGCGGGACCTTTTTCACCTCCAGGCGCTTGACCAGCGGGCCGAAATAGCCCACCATTGCTACGTTGGTATTCGACTCGAGGTTAAAGGCCTTAAAAAGGATGGCGTTGTCCTTATCCTCGGGCAGTTTAAGCGCATTTTCATGGTTAAGGGCATTGACCAGTGCCAGGGCCATGCTTCTTTCAAGCGGCTGCTCACTTTTAATTTTTTCCAGCAGCGCTGCGGCCGGCCGGCTTTCATAATCAATGGCCTCATTGAGCGCCATGCAGGATTTTTTATTTTCAAAATAGGTGTAGGCTATTCCGATGCCGCCGTCGGTCGTTACGACTGCGGTATACCCCAGGCCCAGGCACAGAAAATTTACATTTGTTTTTCGGGCTTTGTCGATAAAGTGGTTAAAAAGCGTATCATTGAGGAGCATGGCTAACCTTTCTTGAACCCATCTCAAAGATGCATCCAACGCTCAATAGCAGTGTTACCGACCTCCTCAAAATGCTCACATACTGTCGTGTATGCTGCGCTTTTTCGTCGGCCGGTGCCTTGCTCTTGAGCATGATCTACTATTTTTGAGATGGCTTCTTGCCGAAGCGGGGTATCCACCTGCCCGTTTGTTCTCGATAGGCTATGTAGGCCTGTCCAAATTTAGCTTCCATCAGCTTTTCTTCGTAATCAGCGATGGTGTTGTAAAACAGAACGATCACCACCAGCAGTGCCAGACAAAACAGGGACGCAGTGGAGACGGTTAATCCCAGGTACACCAGAATACTTCCCAGATACAATGGGTGCCGCACATAACCGAAAGCGCCGGTTGATAAAATCCTGGCGGGACGCTGTTCTCCGATGACAGCCACATGGCCGGATTTAAAAAGAAAAAAAGCGGCTGCCAGCAGTGTAATCAGTAAAAATAAGCGAATTACAAGCGGAATTAGGCCCGCTAAAAAAGTGGAACGATGCAGGACAAATGAGTCCAGGATCCATGTGATCAGAAACATGAAGAACAAAATCAGCTGCCCGGCGTCGCCCAGAGGATGTTCACCTTTTTTAGCCTGCATGCTCGGCTTTCATTCGGGTCAGTATGTCCCGGGCGGCATGGCCGAAAATAATCGTATCGATTCCCACCGCGATCAGCGCGTAACCCTGATCCAGAAAGGGTTTGGCCGCATCGACCGTAATGCCGATAATCCCAATCGGCTTTTTGCGTTTCAGGCAGGCT
>JASFGN010000048.1:0-9978 GCA_050123735.1 Desulfobacterales bacterium
GACCGCCCGTCTACCTGGCCGTATCGGGTTGCCCGTCGCCTGAAAATCAATGTCGTCAACAGCGGCATTGGCGGGGACACTACCGGTGGGCTGCTGGGCCGCTTTTACCCCGAGGTGGTTCAACAGAATGCCGATGCAGTCCTCATTATGGGCGGCACGAACGATCTGTGGTGGGATCTGGACCTGAAGTTGATTCGGGCCAATATTTTTACGATGGTTTGCCAGGCCACCTACCATAACATCATTCCTCTGGTGGGTCTTTCACCTCCGATCCTCGCGGAAAAAGCGCGTCTGCAGGATTTCGCCGGACCCGAGGGCGGCTATGCGCGCTTTGTGGATCAGCTAAGGATGCTGGTAAAAGCACTGGCACTGGCTGCCGAGCAAAACGAGGTCGCCTGTCTGGATTTCCACAACCCTTTTTTGGATGGAGACGGCAATCCCATCGAAAAATACTTTCTGGATGATGGCCTGCATCCCAATCAAGCCGGTCACACGATCATGGCCGACATTGCAATTGAAAAGCTGAGCGGTCTTGAGCGTTGAAGATATGAAGGATCGGTGAAGTTTTATGAGGTTTTCAATCGTTGCGGCTTTTAATATCGTTTACGAAACGGATGAGATCGGGGAAAAATATCAAGAAATTGGACTCCAGGTTCGGGTAATTATGCTTTGTTACATCGATCGCACCGGCCAGTTGATCGCCGTTGGCCATTCTTTTGGACAGCCGTTTCAAGGCCTGGGCGACTCCGCTTAAATCTCGATAGGAGCCCAGCCAGTCGTCACCGATCATGAAAGGAATCATGGCCTGCAGGCGTCCGGGCAATATCGCCCGATGGGTTTTCAATATGTCGTAGACGTTTAGAATAAATGGGGTCAGGGCCGCATCGGTAAATTTCGACCAGTGACGATATAAAAAATGATCATAACACAGGTCTACGATGATGCCGGCAAAGCGGCGCCATGGCGGCCGATAAAGCCTTCGGCTGGCCTGTGATCTCGGGTGGGAATCGGTATAGCTGTCGATTTTGCGATGAAGTTCGATCCCCTTTTTGATCTTATGCGGGTATTGCTCTTTTTTGCTGCCTTTGACAAAATCGCCCAGAATGCCACCAATCATGGATTCAGTAGAATCTTGGGCCAGATACAGATGCGCCAGATAATTCATGCGCTGAAATTCCTTAACAGTTATTACCTGAATCCTGCATGAAAATTAATGAGAAATTGACATGCTCGCATGACTTGTTAGTATAGGGATTACACAAAAACTGAATCGGAATCAAACGATTTATTTGCTGACCTAAAAAGCTTTACAGGAGGCCGGTTACCTGAAATTACAGCCTGGATTTTGCTTGAGGTGGAAAGGAACTGACGGATGCAAAAGGCAATTTCACGGTTTCACATAAAAGGGATGCTCATGATCGCCATCGGTATTTTTTTGCCCGCGCTGTGCGGGGCTGTTGATCTGCAGCTTCCGGGGGGAATCAATCTTAAATACGGCAAATTGGAACGCAGCAGCGAAATTACAAAACTCTTTGAAACCTTTCAAATCTTACCCGATCACCGATACTACACCAGCGGCTGGGGGGACGTTCCTTACGCCATCATTGCCATTGACAGCCGATACAAGCTGCGCAAGGGCCTTTGGAATGAAGTGGAGGCAACCGTGCCCATCCTCAGAAGCTGGGTCCGCCAGATGGACATGATCTACGGATTTCCGCCCTATGGATCCCGCATATTGGACCACAGTGGACGGCAACTGGGCGTATGGTATTCAAGCAAGCAATGGACCACCATTATTATTGAAGAAGAAAACGAAATTGCCGTCCTGGCACCCGAAGCACCGGGTTTTCGCGGCGGCAAATAGATGATTGAATCCAACCAACAGCGCTGTTGCAATGAAAGCCAGCCGATCAAGAATCGAAAAACGATATCGTTCGTTGCTGCAAAAGGCTGTCAGACGCGGTAATGTCGAACTGGTCTTCACCACCAGCAGTTTGCTGGCATCCCTTGGATCAAAGGAAAAGAATTGGTACAGCTCCCAAGCAGCGATTATTACCTTTGAAGAATGCTGGCCGCTGGGAACGGAACTCATTTTTAACAAAAAATTTCACAGCAAAGTAGCGGCCCTGATCCAGGTTACGCGTGCTGCCAAAGCACGTGATGCAACCGGACTGGGATACCTGGCTTTTGCCCTTTCACAGGGCGACGATTCGGTGTTCTCCGAAACAGCCGACAACAAAGCGATCAAGATCGTGGCCTCTGCGATTCAGCGCCCCGATGATTTCTGGCAATGGATCAGCTGGCAGAAAACATCCGAAACTGAAAAAACGCTGCTCGACAATGCCGTGCGCTTCAAAAACACCGGCCTGCCGCATGACAAAGCCGTCATCCAGGCGGCCGCCTACTTGACCGCAACCGTCCCGCTTCCAACCATCACAGAAGGCCAGGCTGTGGACCCAAAATTTCCTTACTGGGTTGTTTTTGACAACCACACCGTCGAGGGCCGGCGGGTGCTGCGGGACATCGCCCGGGATCTTCATATTCCCCTGGCGCAGCTGGAATGGACGTATTTTTATTTCGAAGGCGCGCTGACAAATGCTGATATTGATTCAACATGGTGGGATCGGTACTGCCAATGGCAATTTATGAAAATCGACCTGGCCGCCAGCGAAGCGCATCTGCTCTGGGATCCGGCTAAAGCTCAGATGACCGAGGCGCTTGCGCCGGAAAGCCGCCAGTTGAAAAACGAGCTTTACCGCTGGAAATTGGCCAACCCCGAACCAATTGCCGCGCTAAAAAAACAGGTCCAGCTGTATATCGATCACCTGGATGAAATTCAGCGGGATCAGCGAATTCTATTTTAAAAGCGCTAACCGCATAATAGGGCGGCTGAAGTCGTTGCTGCTTTTAGCAACTGCCTACAACTAAAACCAGGGAGGTGCCATGTCCGCCATCGTCGACAATCCCGAAGCCTATTTTAGTCAGTTTGTTCCCGAGCGCAGCGCGTTGCTGATGGAACTCGAAGAAGAAGCCCGGCGGGACGCCATTCCCATTATCGGGCCGGTCGTTGGTGAATTGCTGTATATCCTGGCCCGTATCAGCAGGGCCAAACATATTCTCGAACTGGGCACGGCTACCGGATATTCGGCCATTTTTTTGGCAAGCGCCTGTGATGATATCGATGCTGCGGTCGTAACCCTTGAGCAGGACGCGACCATGGCTGAAAAGGCACTTAAAAATTTCCAGGCAGCCGGCCTGCAGAAACGAATCGAGCTGCGTGTTTGCGATGCGCTGCAGGAATTAGCGCACCTGGATACTGTCTTCGACCTGATTTTTATGGACATTGAAAAGCAAGATTATCTGCTCGCACTGCCGCATTTCCAGACCTGTTTGAGAAAAGGCGGCTTGCTGGTGGCAGACAATGTGGGCTTTAAAGACGCCGATGGGTTTAATCGCGCGATTGCCTCTCAAGCGGGTTGGCGATCGGTGTCGCTTTTTTCTTATTTGCCCGCCCACTCGCCGGAATATGATGGTATTTGTCTGGCCATGCATGAATAAAACCCACAGCAAAGGCGCCATCTTCACACCTGGCGGACTGATCTATCCGGTCAGAAAGATCCGTGGATTGCTCGACCCACGGATAGGGCGTGGCATGTTCAATACCTTGCATGCCGACTATTGGTTCATACGCTGGCCGCTGGATCACCTGTTTCATAGCCGCCATTTCACTTTGTCCCGCATCTATCGGCTAAGGGCCTTTGGCTCAGATCATTTTGCACTTTTTGCTGAACTGGTGTTGGGAATCGGGCGCGATGATCAGGAAAGCCGTCTCAGGGCCAATAAAGGCGATTTGGCCTGGGCTAAAGAAAAAGCAGATGACCAAAGCGTAAGCAAAAAAGATGTTCCGCAGCCGGAAACAGACTGAATCGCAGCTGACGATCTGCATCTTTGTCGGCTTATTTACAGATTTTTTTCCTGCGAGATATTATGCTTTTTAAATTCCAAAGGTGGCAGCATGCAAGGAGGTTTCAACTATGGATTCATATGATGTGGTTGTCGTTGGTTCCGGTACAAGCGGTCAAACAGCCGCATTCCAATTAAAAGAAAAAGGGGTCCGTGTAGCGGTCGTAGAAAAGGCTGATCGTCCCGGAGGAATATGTGCGCTGGCCGGATGCCAGCCTAAAAAATGGTTTTATGAAGCCACTGAGGTGATAGCCAGGGCCCGGCATCTGGAGGGTAAGGGAATTGTTGCGGCTCCTGAAGGCGACTGGGCCCGGGTGCTCGAACAAAAGCAGCAGTTCACTGCCGGCATCCCCGAAAGGACAATTAAAAATTTTCAAGAGGCTGGCATTGACTTTGTATCCGGAGAAGCCGCTTTTTTAGATGATGAAACGCTTTCGGTAAATGGGAACCGAATTCAGGCCAGATTTTTTATCCTGGCGGTCGGCGCCAAGCCGATGCAACTGCCCATAGAGGGAAAAGAGCATGTGATTACCAGCAATGATTTCCTTGACTTAGATGGGCTACCGCCTTCCATTTGTTTCATCGGAGGCGGATTCATCTCATTTGAATTTGCTCATTTTGCAGCGAGGCTGGGTGAAGCCAAACAGCGTTTGGTTATTTTAGAGGTTGCGGATAGGCCTTTGGGCCCCTTTGACGCTGAAATGGTTGCGTTGCTGGTTGAGGCGTCTGAAGCTGAGGGCATCGAAGTCAGATCCGGTGTCGACATCGACATTATTGAGAAGCACGGCAACAGGTTTGCGGTTCGAACCCGGCAGGGCGACAGTTTTGAAAGTGATCTTGTTGTAAATGGTGCCGGTCGGGTACCTGATCTGGACACCCTGCGGTTGCATACCGCAGGGATTGAGTATTCAAAGCGTGGCATCAATGTCGATGAGACCCTCAGGACTTCCAACCGGCGAATCTTCGCCATTGGCGATTGTGTCGAAACCATCCAGCTCGCAAGGGTAGCTGATAAAGAAGCCCATGTGGCGGCTGAAAACATTTTAGCAGAACTTGGCTTGGGCCAGAAATCAACTATGGATTATGGTGCCGTACCGGCCATTCTTTTTACCTACCCCCAGCTTGGGATGGTCGGCCAAACCGAAGATTCTTTGAAAAAGGACGGGCAAACCTATCACAAAAGCTTTGCGAAGAATCTCAGCTGGCCGACATACAAACGCGTGGGGTTAAAGCATGCCGCCTATAAAATATTGACCGATGCAAATCATAAAATTCTGGGTGCTCACATCCTATCCGATCAGGCCTCCGGCTTGATCAATACCATCAAACAGGCGATGCTAAATCGAACAACTGTGGACGCGTTATATCAGCAAACCATGGTAAGCCCTTATCCGACCAGGGAAAGCGATTTGAGTTATATGTTGAAACCGTTGCTGTCCGGCTGATGCCTCAGATTAATACCCCGAGGAGCCAGGAGCGGATATCTTCGATTTCTGCGGCACAAACCGAGTGGGGCATGGGATAGTCATGCCAGTCGACGGCATACCCCAGATCGCTGAGAGCCTGCCGGGTTTCAAGTGCTTTCGGCAGCGGGATGACCGGATCCGACCGACCATGGGCCATCATGATGGGCACCTGTTTGGCGGCCGAACTGAATGCCGCCGCCGACTGCGCCACGGTGGGCAGATGCATGGACATCGCCAGAATGCCGGCCAATCTTTTTTCATAATGCAGGCCGGCATGCAGGACAATGGCACCGCCCTGGGAGAAGCCGGCCAGGACGATTCGATCGGAAGCCATACCGGCGCGCAGTTCGTTTCCAATCAAAGCCGTCAGTAGCCCAACCGATTCACGGAATTGATCATGGTCGATGGAATCGGCCGTCAGATCCACATCAAAAATATCAAACCAGGCGCGCATCACGAGCCCGCTGTTGATGGTGACCGCCCTTTCGGGCGCATGCGGAAAAACAAACCGTACGGGTAGCGACGCCGGCAGGCGCAGCTGCGGCACGATGGCTTCAAAATCATGGCCGTCCGCCCCCAGACCGTGCAGCCAGATAATGGTCGCCGCCGGATCGCCGGAGGGGTTGACTTCGATATAGTCGGGGAGATCTACATTCAATTTAATTTCCTCCAAGTGTCATACCTTTATCATTTTTGGTGTCGGTATTCAGTATTTTTTGCTTCTGGCTTCGGCTCGACTGAGCTCGTCGCAGGCTCGATGCTTGTCTCCGGCCGACCTTCAGACAAAAAGCCAGCTGCCAGGAGCCAGCAGCAAGGAGCCAGCTGCCGGAAGGCAGTGGCCGGAAGCTTTGATCTTCGTGCCTAGGCGTCTTTGTGGTTTTATTTTGCATGTCTCAGTAAGCGATCAACTTGACAATTCTGAAAGCGAATGTCAAATTGCACCTATGCGATCAGATGGCATCCATATCCAGGAATTTCCCGATTTTAAAAATCCGGTATTGATTGCCGGATTCGATGGTTGGGGAAATGCGCTCAAAATTTCAAGCGGCATGGCTGCTTACCTTATTCGGTCATTCAAAGCGCAGCAATTTGCAGCGATGGACTCCGATGCTTATTTCCGATATGATGAATCGAGACCTGTGGTGCATATCGAAGATGGCGTCCTGAAGCGCATTATACCGCCGGAAGGCGCCTTTTATGCCGCACGCACCGCACCCGATAAACCCGATCTGGTGATTCTGCAGGCTGACGAGCCCAGCCTCAGATGGGTTGGTTTTGTCGAAGAATTTTACCGACTTGTTGAAAAGCTCAAGGTTCAATCCATCATCACCATCGGCAGTATGTATGACCATGTTTTGCATACGGATCGAATCATTTCGGCAATCGCATCCAACACGGCCCTGGCGTCGATCCTGAAAGAAAAAGGCGTAAATCCAATCACCTATCAGGGCCCCAGTGCCATTCATTCTATCATCCATTCGGAAGGCGTAAAAAGAAACGTTGCCTGCATGAGTCTGTGGTGCCATTGCCCGTATTATCTGCAGGGGACGACCCACTTTGGAATTTTAGCCCACCTGGGGAAATTGCTTGGTGAACTGGGTGGCTTTGACATCAACACCGAAGACCTGGAAACCAGCTGGGAAAAACTGCATGTGCAGATCGAGCAACTGATCCAGAACAATTCAGAACTTCAGGCCGTCGTCAAGCAAATAAGGAAGGCCAAGGTCAAAGGCACTGCCGCAGAAATGAAGGGCACCCTCAAATCCGGCGAGAAAATTATCGATATTCAGGATTTTTTACAGCCCAAATAACGGCCGATTCCTGGGGCGCTCTTCCTTCATCCCTACCCCAGCTCCACCCTTTGCCTTAACCATCAGTAGCGACCATGGCGCCCCCGAAAGGCCGCAGACCTGGCGTGATGAGATGTGTAACGACCCTGCGTCAGGGAATGGTGGCTTCTGACGCTGTGGCTGCGATAGAGAGGGTTATGATAATTTTTTATTGAATGATACTTTTTGTAGAGCCCGTGTTGGGCGGAATGCCGTTTGTATTTTTGAGTGTGCCCGTACGCATAGGGATGCTTGCGATAGGCACTCTGATGGCGGTAATTGCTGACATAGCGTTTTCGGTGGTCAATACGGTAATAGGGATAATAATAACCAACACTGCCCCAGCGATCGTTATCGTTGGCCTCTTCTGCTGCTTCAGCCTCCTGCAGGATCTGGTCGGCTCGCTGTAAGGCTGCTTCGGCGCGGGCATTGGCGGCTGTAAGCCGCCTTTCGGCCTCCAGTTGTTGTTGCAACAAAAGCGCTTCCCGTTCAGCGAGTTCCTGTCTGGCCAGTTCCAGCCTGTCTTCTTCAAGGCGTCGTTCATGGGCCTCTTCATCGTGCGAAATTTCAGGGGATTTGATTAATAGTTCGGCATGTTTCGGCGGCGACTGGTTGGTAAAATGTCGCACGCCGTTTTCGTCTGTCCAGGAGTAGATATCCGCGCTGGCTGCTGGAATCATAAATCCGGCAAATCCAAGGGCTGCCAGGATCAATGCTGCTATATTAAACCGGTTCATAGTTGCCTCCCTTCGGCTCGCTTGGGCCTCGCCCGGCTGAATCGTTATCGGTTTTCTATCAACGCCCCCAACATAACCATCAAATCCTTGCCTGTAAATCAAAAAGCGTTGTGCCTTCTTACGACTCAGACGCATCAGGCATCCGGCCGGTCGACATAAATTTCTCCACAGGTGATATCTTTTAATTGGCTTCCGTAGAGGTAACTGCCCCCTGCATCCCCCCTGCCATCTCATCTGATTGACCGTTAGCACGCTTCTTGCCGCTGGCAATCTCAGATGCAATTCTGTGGTGTAGTTGTTCCTGGCGGACGGGAAATAAACGCCGATTGAGCTTGCGTGCCTGGCGGGCCTCTTCGAGAAAATAGGCCAGCACATCAAGATCGGTCGTGATGTTGCGACCGGATTTTCGGGCGGCTTCAACTTTGGCCAGCATCGCAATGATGCCGTATAGGTACAGGCTCAAGGTGGTAATGCGGCGCAGAAAAAATTGCTTTTGCGATACGGAACGCCCATAAATTAAAAAGCCCGCCAGTATCATCAGGCGAATCCGGTGTGCGCTTGATCTGGCAAAACGGCCGGCGCGGTTCATGGTTCGGTTGCTAAACGCCGGAAGCCAATCGCTGCGGCGAAACGTCGCCTTGACCAGCAGCATCAATTGGGACAGCCTGCCGGAGGCCTGCGCCTGAATGCGCTTGCCGAACGCTCGTAAGGCAAACATGGCCGGATACATCGAATGAATTTCGGTGGTTCCTTCGAAAATCGTGGCCACCCGAAAATCGCGCATGCGTTTTTCGTAGGGCTGAGTGGTCAGATAACCGGAGCCACCGGCTACCTGAAGGGCATCATAAATGGCATCCCAGGCCCGGGTTGTGCCAAACAGCTTGCAATGCGAGCTTTCCAATGCCACCAGAGCGGTGGGGTCGGTTTCAAGCATTCCGGCGGTAAAGGCCGTCATTGCAGAGGCCGCATAGCCATGAACTTTTGCTTTGACCATTTTTTCCTGAATCAGCTCAAACTGGTTGATCGAAACGCCAAACTGCGTTCGACTGGCGGAGCGTTCGGCCATATCCGCCAGCGACTGTTTCATCATACCGGATGATGCCGCTCCCAGCGCCATCCGTCCGTAATTTAGGATGACCATGGCAATTTTAAAGCCGTCACCGGGTCGCCCCAGTAAATTTTCTCGAGGAACTTTGACATTTTTAAACTGGATGGCGGCCGTGGAACTGGCCTTAAGCCCCATTTTGGGCATATCTTTGCCGATTTTGACGCCATCCCATGCAGTCTCGACGATGAACGCGCCCATGAATCCGGGCCGGGCTGGATCCATCTGCGCAAATACGGTAAGCCCGCCGGCATAATTGGCATTGGTAATGTAAGTTTTGGTTCCGTTGAGGATAAAATGCCGGCCGTCTTCGGATTCGGTGGCAGTGGTTTGAATGTTTTGGGCGTCCGAGCCTGTCTGGGGCTCGGTCAATGCATATGAAAAAATCATGTCACCGGTAGCAGCCGGAGGCAGATATTTGCGTTTCTGCGCTTCGCTGCCGAAGAGCACAATTCCCTTGATGCCGATCGAAAGATGTGCCAGAGCAAGGATTCCCAGGGACATATTTTGGCTTGCCAGAGTTTCAACGACATGCAGATACTGGTTCAGGCTGAGCCCTACCCCACCGTATTCACGGGGAATCGTGAGGCCGAAAAAATCATCGCGTCCGAGTTTTTCCATCAAGTCGGCGGGCACTCTCCCTTTCTCTTCCAGAAGGGATGGCGGGTATTCCGAATTCGCATCAAGGAATTTGCGAATAAAGCCCTGAGTGGTTTCATTGGACTCGAAATCTTTGAAGCGATTAAACGGTTGGGGGTCCAGCCGGCCAAAGTACGTATTGATCAAGAAATTTCCATAATCCATCTGCAACTCCTTGTCTCCGGATGACCGCGATGATGTTCGGTTCCAACAGGGCCGATTTGGTTGAAGCCTGGATC
>JASFGN010000049.1:0-9923 GCA_050123735.1 Desulfobacterales bacterium
ATCTGGACCTGATCCTTGACCTGGGGGACGAGTTTGTATACCGGCTCAAAAAACCCGAGCTTCAATCCGGCAAGTTTTTTGCGCAAAATGCCAAATCGTCAATTCAATTCAGGCCCTCAGAACCCTGGGAACAAATCTCTCCTGCTGAATTTGCAAATCTGATGTCACGAATCAATCGAATCGGTTGCTAAGTTGAACAAACATTTTGATCTGAGGCTTGCGGATTAATAGCCTCGTTTCGGATCAACGACATTCAGCAGGGGTTGGCCGGTCTGGCTGCGCCGGTAGTTGTCGATGATCTGGGGTGCCACGGCTCTGGAAAAAGTGATGCTGGAGATGTGAGGCGTCACTTTTATATTGGGATGGTCCCAGAAGGGGTGATCGGCTGGCAGGGGCTCGGTTTCGAAGACGTCCAGACAGGCGCCGGACAGCTGCTCGGAATCCAGGGCTGTTAGCAGATCGTCTTCAACCAGATGCGCTCCCCGGGCCACATTGATCACGTAAGCGCCGGCGGGCAGTCCATTGAAGGTTTGCCGGTTTAAAATACCTTTTGTTTGCGGCGTCAACGGCAGCATGCAGATCAGGATGCGGGTCTGGGATAAAAAATCATCCAGAGCCTCCGCTCCGGCAAAGCAGTCGACGCCTTCGATGGTTTTGGGTGTTTTACTCCAACCGCTAACCGCAAAACCCAGGGCGCTCAATTTGCCGGCGGCATCCCTGCCCAGCTGGCCCAGACCCATAATACCGACACGCATATCAGCTGCCAGCAGCGGGATGCGGGGCTGCCATTTCTTTTGAGATTGATCGTTCCGGTAGTTATCAAACTGGCGGCAGTGGTTCAGAACCGCTAAAACCACATATTCGCTCATCGATAGGGCCATGGAATGTTCCACCACTCGCGTGATGGGCACACCAGCGGGCAGATCCGGATCGGCCAGGAGATGGTCGACGCCGGCCCCTAAAGACGCAATGCATTTCAGATGTTTATATTTTTTAAACGCGCCGGGCGGGTGTTGCCAGCTGAGTGCAAATTCAATATCATCGACGTCACCGGTATCCGGCCAGACGCGGATGTCAATTCCCGGTTCCAACCGGCCAAGGTGCTTGATCCAGGAAGTTACGCCGGTGCCGGGTGCGATGATCATTAATGCCATTTTCAGCTGTCCCTTTTTTACCTTTCGTAATCAGAATTCAGCTACTGGCTGCTGGCAATTGATTCAATGCTTCCTGCCAGAAGCCAGGAGCAAAAAATGCTATTACGTGAATACTGAGCCTTTGTTGAATATCCGCCTCAGCTGCCTTTTAGAAGCTCATCAAACCGCTGCCGGCTTTGCACCAGTGCCTGGCGGTCTTGTGAAAATATTTCCAGCGTGGCGGTGTCGTCATATCCGCTGCGCTTGATGGCCCGCGCAATTTTTTCAAAATCGATGATGCCGCTGCCCAGCGGGATATGATCGTCGCGTTCCCCCAAATTATCACTGATGTGCAGATGGCCGATACGGTGGCCGAATTTTTTGATAAATTGCAGTATGCGCCGGCCACCTCTGGTACCGATGTTGGCGTGACCGGTATCCAGCGTCAGCTTGAGGTCCGGGAAACGCTTCAGGATGTCAACAAAATCGTCCGGCTCGACAAAGGCCCGACAGCGAGGAAACATGTTCTCCAGGCACACACAAAGCCCCAGTTTTTGCGCATATTCGATGATGGCCGCCAGACTGTTATTCGCATGGGCCAGCGCGGTTTCCATGACGTACACTCCCAGCCCCCCGATGTGCCCGGGATGCAGGACAACCTTCCGGGCCCCCAGCTCGGCGGCAACTTCAAGAGAGTGAAACATCTCTTGCAGGGATGCCTGCCGGATGCTGTCGGTCAGGTCGGCAGTGGATACAAAGGTTGGCAAATGGCAAATGATGGACATGCCGCGGGAATGAAGGTCCTTGACAATCATTTGCATCTGCTGCTGCAAGGTCGTGTAATGCGCCTGGGGCGGGTCCATCGTCAATTCCAGATAATCAAATCCCAGAGCACCGATTTCGATCAGCTCGTCACCAACCGGCTTGATCGGAAAATTCATTGCACCGTATTGCATGGCTGCCTATCCCTATCCCTATTCCAAGTTAGCCTTTAAATCGCCGGATACCAAAGGCGGTCGGATCGATATGCGGTTTGTGTCCGCTAACCATTTCAGCCACCAGCTTACCGGTGCTGGTTGCCATGGAAATACCCGACATTCCGTGGCCGGTCGCCACCACCAGATTGGGATGGTTTGGAGCGCGATCGATGATCGGCAGGTCATCATATACCATGGGGCGCATACCGACCCATTCTTCCATTACCGGATTGCCTAAAGGTGCTTTCAAGTATTCTGCGGCGGCAGAAATCAGATTTTGAATCCGCCGGGCTACGATATTGGAATTCAATCCTGAAAATTCCATGGTGCCGCCCAGGCGAAAACCGCTTTTCCAGGGTGTCGCCACAACGCTTCTTTCATAAAAATAGCAGGGCATTTGGGGGCAGGTTTCCGGCCGGGGCATGGTCAGGCTGTAGCCTTTGCCGGGCTGAACCGGCAGGTCTAGATTTAATTGCCGGGTCAACTGCGGGGTCCAGGCACCGGTCGCCAGCACGTATGCGCCTGCCGTATAATTGCCACCCGCTGTTCGAGCTCCTCGAATCTGCCTGTCAGCGGTGATCAAATATTTCAGTCGGCTATTCTCTTCGACGATAATGCCCTGTGCCGTCAGAACGCGCTTCCAGGCGAGCAGCAGTTTATCCGGTCGCAAATGACCATCCGTCTTATGGTACCAGGCACCATACAAGCCTCTGCGCAACGCCGGTTCCAGTCGATACAGCTCATCAGCGCTCACTGAAACCGCGTGCTGACCAAAAGGTTTTAAAAGGGCGTTGTTTTTACCATATTTTTGCATTGCAGAACGGGTTTTAAATATCATCAGAACGCCTCTTTCTTCCCAATCACATTCTATCTGTTCTTCCTGGAACAGTTTTGCATACAGCGTTCTGGAATGGGTTAAGATTTGTTCTCTGGCTTTGATGGCGTGGTTCAGATGGGTGTGGTTGCACTTGCGGGCGAAGTTCAGAAGCCACCTGAACCGATTCATATCCGGAGCCGGCTCAATATACAGGGGAGAGCATCCCTGCAGCCAGCGCTGAATTTCATGCCGGATGGCACCGGGAGCGCACAGGGGAATCAGATGGCTGGAAAAAATCAAACCGCAGTTGCCGTAAGAAGCACCGGCCCCGATTTGATCCTGTTCCAGAAGTCTTACCTTTTGGCCGGCTTTTGCGAGATAATAGGCGCAGGCCAGACCGATAACCCCGCCGCCGATAATCAGAACATCACTGTGTTTTTCCATGAATGGTCGCGTCTCCCGCTGTTTGGAATTCCAACCATATGAAAATGGAGCCGGTGTGTCAACTCAGACAGCTGCGCGTGCGACGGTATCGGTAACATGCGCGATTGCGCGCAAAATCCAGATAATTAATTTTAGAGATGACGAGCGGCCAAAAGACGTTTATATTGTGCTTGCTGAAATTACGACACTCCCTCAAGAGAGGATCAACTGATGAAAAAAGAATCCATTTTCAACCTGGCTGTTATCGGGTTTGTGGTTTTGATGGCCGGCGTGCTCGGCCTGAGCTTGCCGCTGTGGGCCTCAAGTCACGCTAAATCAGATGTAGTTCTGTTGGGTGTTATGGACCCGGATGACCGCAAACATATCCTGGCTTTGCCGGCCGAGACGGCCACCGGTATCAGCAGGCAACTGGCCGCCAAATATCCCCGAGAATCAATCGATGGTGTCATCTTTTACAGGGTTGGATCCTGGCGCGATACCGCCAATCTGGTGCTCGAGGCGCATGCGCAACACAGTGATCTGATGGTCGATTTAATCAAACGGATTGAACGAATAAAACGATCCGGCGCGGACCGAGAGCTGACAAGGCGGGTAACCGCGCTCGAAAACCGTTTAAATAAAAGCTTGGATTCGGGTTATCGCTGATAGGCGTCACAGGAGGGAAAAGGGCCTTAGAGTGAATGGCCTTAACGGGGACCGATAAACGAACGCTCCTCATGCATGAAATCAATGGCTTTCTGCATTCGGCCTTCGTCGAGCGGAAAGACGGGGTTTTTAAAGTTTTCAGCAAAGGCTTCTTGCTGGGCTTCGTTCACCTGTATGGATAAAGGGCTGTAATATAAGGCCAGCTTCATATTGTTTTCGTTCTCATAGGTTTTCAGCTTGATTTTTGTTTTTTTGGACTTCCATTGATATGTGGTTTGTTGCTCAGGACTGCCCATTGAGATTCTGGGCACACCGAATTTACTGTTAAAACCCCTGCGGAGACTGCTGAAAACCTCGATGGTTTGTATTTTGATGTAAACGGCAAAAAATTGATTCGAATAGGAACCGTAAAGCACATCCGGTATCTTGACATCATCAATGCTAAAAACGCGTTCGGGATTCGCAAAGTAAATAACATTTAAATGTTCACCAACCTTTTCAAACCCGCTGAGCTCGGCCAGGTTTGCTTTCCATTCAATCCCAAAGAAACCATCCTTAAGTTCAGCAGCAGCGGCGCTGCTGCCGACCAGAAAAACGGCCACAATAGCGGGCAGATAAATTAATTTGCGCATCACTTTATCCTCAAAAAAATGCCGGCATAAATCCATCCGAATGTATTGAGGGTATCCCCTTTCAGACAAATAGTCAACATATCTGAAGCCATTCGATTCGTTTTTACGCCCAATCTTGCGGCGGCCCTGACGCATAATTCCTATGATCTCCTTTTAACGGGCAAAATACCACCGTAACCATGGCAACCCCATTCAATGCCCTATCATAGCTTGAGTAATTTCTTTTTGGCCAAGACAAACTCGTCGCGGGTAATGAGATCCTTCTCAAGCATATGGGCAAGCCGGTCGAGTTCCCGAACCCTGACAGTATCCGGGTCTTCCAGCTGGTGTCGCGGATCGAAGGTCTCTGTAGCCGTATTTTCAATTGCCGCCGAATTTGCGGGCTGACCCAGTTTCAATGATGCGATACCTCCCAAAAAACGAACTTCAACACTTCTGTTTTTAAAAATAGCGGTTTCCTCAATATCTTTGAGCGTCTGTTTACCTCTGGTTTTGATGAATCGGTAGCAGAAGTATGCGGAGGCAATAAAAGTTACCGCTACCCCCAGAAAAATCCAGAGCATATACTGGGATAACCCGCGGAAAAAAATAATAACGATTCCGAGACCGACAACAAATAGCAGATGCAAAAATAAAATGAGGTGAGCCAGGAAAATGCCCCTGACAAGCGCTCCGCTTTCTTGTCTCATGTGGCCTTGCCCTTTGAATAAGTTTAAACCAAAATTCAAAAATTTAATCCTGTTGTATCCGACGCGTCCGGTCAACGCTGGCGGGATAAATTTAAAAAACGATGGCGGTCGGCGGTCTGGAGGCTGATCTCACGCACCTGCGTTTCCTGCAGAATGCTCAATGTGACCTTTACACCAGCTGGCCCTGATGCCCAGATCTGACGAAAAAACTGTGCCAGCCCCTTAACCGGCTTCTGGTTGACGGCTACAACAACGTCACCGGCATTTATACCGGCTTTAGCAGCCGGCCCTTCCGGTGTTACGCGAATGATGAAAACGCGCCCGTGTGCTTCATCAGCATGGACACCCAGCCAGGGTTGTGGGGGCGCTGAAGAATGGCCTGTCTCAATCAGATCCGTCAGAATCGGCTTGAGAAGATCGATCGGAACCGACATGTTGCAGGGAATGACACCCAGGCCATCAACATCGATTCGGGTGAGAATAGATCCGATTCCCAGCAGCTGTCCATCGCGGTCGATCAGGGCCGCACCGCCGTAATTGGGGTAGGGCGGGCTCGTGTAGATAGCATCTTCGAGAAGATATTCCCAGTAGCCCGTAAATTCTTTGCGTGAGACAACGCGTGAGCCAAGGACAGCTTCAGTGCCGCCGTAACCGGCAATCAAAACAGGGTCGCCGGTTTTCAGCCGGAATGACTGGCCCAATCGAATCGGGTCAATCAACAGCGGCTCTATAGCTCGGATGATGCCAAAGCCGGTTTGATAGTCATAAGCCACAAAATTGGCTTTAATCTGATCGCCATCCGCTTTTGTAACCTCGATGGATTCAGCCTCAAGAATCAGATAGCCGATCGTGAGGATGTGCCCCCTTTTATCAATGATAACGCCGTTTCCCTCGCGCTCGGTTCCCAGGGATTGAGCCGTGGCGGCATCCTTGGGGATGTTGGCTTTGATCTTGACGATGGCTTTAAGGATATTGTCGGGTGTCTGCGCAGCGATGGCCGGTCCACTCAAAACGACCAGAAGAACCCATAAATAAGTTTGGTATAAGCAGTTTTTGTTCATGGCCGAGCCCCCCTGCCGCTCCGGGCGAGGCGGATGCGGGCTTAATGTTTGCTTTTATTTGAGCCCATAACGGTCTTAATTGCAAGCGCTATTATCTTTATTTAAGATCTTCCCAAAAATCAGAATAGTGGATGCTCTAATCGTAACCCACTTGAATCATATCCAATATAATTCCCTCGCAGGCTTTTGCAAACAAGTAGATGAGAAAATGAATAAATTTGAACCGGTTATCATTCCGGTGTTGATTATTGCGTGTCATCTGAAAAGAGGCTATATTGAATAACAGAGCAGCGTTTCGTTCGCTTTTTGAATCCTGAAACAGGTGGCGCCCTTGCGGTGGCGTTGAGCATGAAAGGAAAATCAAAAATGGATTTTGAACGTTATTACCTTGATTTGTTTGACATGCTGAATACCTGCTGTAAAAAAATTGCATCCGGCAAATATGTCAAAGCGGATGCAGATCGTTTATTTGAGCTCTCGAAAAAGGGCAGATATCCGAGTATTCTGTCAGAATTAGCCGAATCTTTTGGTATGATGCTCGTTAAAGTGGAAGCCCGGGAATTTGAACGCTTGCACATTATTGAAGAGCTTGAAACAGCCAAATCTAAACTCGAGGATTACTCTCAGAAATTAGAAAAGGAAATCCAGGACTGTTGTCCTGAAGAGAATCGCAACACATCAGACCGTTAATGTGGCAAGCGGTTTCCGTCAAATTTTGGCCGACTGCGGGGAGATATGATGATGTCACGCCTTAGCGCCCTGTTTTCGATCCTGATAGCCGTATGCGGTTTTTTTATTGTTACCGACGACCGGGTCTGGGCCGGGAAGCTATCGGAACAGCTTATCAGCGCTGCGGAACTGGGCGAAATGGATATTGTAAAAAATCTCCTGGACCAGGGTGTCCCGGTGGAGGCCAAGGATCCAGACGGCTGGACGCCCTTAATGAAAGCGACCTATGAAGGCCATGAAGAAATTGTGCGGGAATTAATCGAAAGGGGCGCTGATGTTAATGCTCAGGAAAATGCCGGCTGGACTTCGCTGATGATGGCAGCCCAATTTGGCTTCCGTGAAATCGCCAGGCTGATGCTGCAAAACGGTGCACGCATCGGGATGCAGAACAACTCCGGTGCCAGTGCCATCATGTTTGCGGCTTTAAATGGCCATCAAGGCGTCATTCAGGATCTACAGGCTACGCCGGCAGATGTCAACCTCAAGGATCGTAACGGGAAAACCGCCCTGATGATGGCGGCTGCCGGCGGATTTTCTGAAATTGTCCAGCAATTGATCGCATCCGGCGCCGATGTCAATGCGAAAGATAAAGACAATAACACCGCCCTTATCCTGGCCGCCCGGCGGGGTCATGAAAAAGTGGTGCGCGCGCTTCTGGCCAGCTGTGCCGATGTTGGCGCAGTGGATAACCAGGGTAAAACCGCATCCAAGTGGGCCGTTGAAAAACAGTATACAGCCATTTTTCAGTTGTTGGTCACAGCTCCGCCCTGCAACTAAAAACCCATCCAAATATGTTGAGCCCGTAACCCGTTAGCCCGTTTGCCGGTTAATCTGTTATTCTTATTAAAAGGTTATGTCGCGCTGGCGCCCCGGAACAATTTCATTTATTTTGACAGGTCCAGTATGTTGAATTTAGCGCCCTTGATGGACATGTCGGCAATCAGCCCCTTGACGTCGAAGACAAACGCCAGGATCGGATTTTCGTTCATGGCCGAAAGCGATTTTTGACCGCCACCGACGTTAAATAGAGCCACATTGCCGTCGACACCGGCTTCCCAACCCTTGGCGCGTTTGGCAACCTCTTTGGCGTCTTCGACCTGTTCGTAAAAGCGCTGCAGCGCTTCATTGACATGAGCGTCGATCTTGGCTGCCTTTGATTCTTCTGCACCGTATAAGGGATGCACCATAATGATGCTCCAGATAAAAGCCACCATAACAACCGAGAACCCGTAAAAGCCATCATTGCGGTTCGAAATATAAGCTGTCTGTTTCATTGCCGGAACCTCCTTTTTCTGGAAAATTACAACCGAAAGATGAAGATTCAAATAGGAATGGCTTTCCTGTCTGTCAACCTGGGGTATGGCTAAGTCATTTTCGGCGGCAATGGGGCAGGTGCAGCCTTTGCTTGGAAAGCTTTTATCTTCGCATTAGCATGCGACTCCGCGACAGAATGGTTGGCAGGCAGGTGGGATGATTACGATTTGAAAATTTAAAAAAAGAAGATATTGCTATTTTTCAACTATTCTGTATTTTCTATTGTTTACCTTGATAAAATAATTTTCATTTTCAAACACTAACAGGTCCGAAATTTTCAGCAGTCCCCTTGCGGTAAACTTGATGATGTCTGTGCCCGACTTCATATAAAGGCTGTCACCCTGAATGAACAGGCTTTTGGGTTTTAACCTGATGCGCTCACGTGTATTGAGAATCAGGGTAACGTCCGGATCGTTGACCAAATCTATTGCGAACAGCGCGGTGTCTTCGTAATGAAAATAGACCTTTTCCCGAAACTTCCCCCGTTCCTGAAAAAGGTAATAGCCCTGTTTGTCTTTTCTAATGGCGGAGTGAAAATAATTGATGATTTTTTTATGTTCAAATTCCCCGTGCACATTGTGCCAGCGCCCGTTTTTATCCAGCCAGAACACAGCCTTTTCCTTTGGAATGACAATCTCACTGCGCTTTTTGTCCATAATGAGGTGTCGGTGTCTTGTGGTTTGTACCGCCTGACAAAATAATGCTCCTAAAAAGTGATGGCGGTATAAGTGTAGTGGCAAAAAAACGTTACGCAATCGGAATGTTTTGTTAACAACCGCTATAAATCGCCAATGGCAATAATCCATATTTGATGCATTCTATCACAGGAGATCTTCTTGACAATTCTTTTTTCAGCTAAATAATCAAAGTTAATCACGACAAGCCCGTTAATATAGAATAATCTGAGATGATTATCAATTTTTGGCAGCTAAGATTTTATGCCCGGCAAACACCACCGCATCTGACATCAAAATAGCCGGCGGGCGGGGGGGGTGTTGCGGTTTCGGACCCATTCAGCTATCGGTAGCCATGAAACAAATGTGCGTTATAACCCGCACCGCGCTGGGGGAATTGCCCCCTTATCCGGGAATTAAAGGCCGGGCGGCGTTCAGTATCAAAACATATATTATGTATGATTCCTATTCGTTAAGGAAGATGCTGGCTGCTTAGCGTCCCTGGCCGGGATGGTGGCACCCATATTGCTCATGAATCATTCAAAAAGCTGAACCATTGGAGTTCGGATTCATATGAAACCACAAATCATTAATTTCGGAAACATATGGTATAAACACTCTACTTTTTCGGGGGGAGGGCATTATGACATCCAAAAGTAAATTCATCTTCATCGGCATTGTGGTGCTCATCTTATTTTGCGGCGGTGTTGTTGCCGGCTATTACATTTGGGGTGTGTCAGACGGCGAAAAGCGTGATTTTCCGACACTTCTTAAAGAGGCGGCTCAATATGTTGCCGGTTTAGAAAAA
>JASFGN010000050.1:0-9888 GCA_050123735.1 Desulfobacterales bacterium
TTGATTCGAAGATTATTCCCAGAAAGTGTACAAAAGTGACATTTTTAAACTGTTTTCGTTCTATCTTCGTATCATTAAACCTTAATCTCTACAAGCTTTATATTTTATTTCCCATCGTCCTGAAATCTCTTAATGCCGAGAGCCATATCGTTGACAACACAAATAAATTATTGGCAGAAGGCATCATTTCTAATATGATAAATGGGTTTGACAGATCGGAATGCTGCCGGAAGGTATTGATTTAGTCTGCAAAATGGTTATAAAATAATATTTTACGCCCAACTACGGCGTGAAATTTAAAGTCAAAGCATCGCACAGTCGGATTTCTGAATTTAGCGGTTAAAGGGGTTGATTATGGAGATCAGTCAAAAAGAGGAAAACGGGATTGTTTTTCTGGCCTTTAAGGGTCGTTTGGATGGGTCATCAGCAAGCGAAGCTGAGCAAACGATTAAGAGCATCCTGGAAGGTGAAAATAATCGACTCCTTTTTGATTTTGCAGACCTTGAATATCTGAGCAGCGCCGGCCTGAGGGTGGTTTTGGGTGCTGCCAAAGAAATAAAACGCAAAGACGGCAAATTTGCCCTCTGCGCACTCAATGCCTATGTGAAAGAGGTGTTTGAAGTCAGCGGATTTGGTGCCATTATACCCATTGCAGATTCTGTTGAAGCGGGTATAGATGAAGTTACAAAGTAAGTTCTTACCTGAATTTTGCATGAAAAAATCAGTTCAGTTCTGAATCTTGGGAAGATAAACCCTGCCGACTTCATCGGTCCCATACCTTTTTGACAATTTCCTGAATGGCACACGATCATAATCTGCTGAAGGAATAACGGATGTCGGAAAACAGCCGAGAAAAAGAATCTTTACTGCTTGTAGATGATAACCCTACCAATCTGCAGGTTCTCTACCAGACCCTTGAGAACACCGGATGTAAGCTGCTGGTGGCCAAAAATGGCGAAACAGCCCTGTCCATCGCCCAAAAGGCCTCGCCGGATTTAATTTTACTGGACATCATGATGCCCGGTATCGACGGCTTTGAGGTCTGCCGTCGACTGAAAGCGGATCCCGCCACGGCCGACATACCGGTTATATTTCTATCGGCGCTCACCGACACCAAAGACAAGGTTCAGGGGCTGCAGCTGGGAGCGGTTGACTATGTATCCAAGCCGTTTCAGCCGGACGAAGTTATCGCACGGGTGGATACCCACCTGACCATACATCGACTCAAACGTGAAGTCGAAGAAAAGAAGGACGCACTTGAAGGTGAACTCGAGGCTGCCTCCGACGTCCAGCGCCGCCTGCTGCCCAAGATTCTTCCTGAGATTGCGGGTTTAAAGCTTGCCGTGCATTATGAAACCAGTCTGTATGCCGGCGGAGACTATTACGATATTGCCAAGATGGCCGATGATCAGTGGGGTTTTCTGGTGGCCGATGCCGAAGGGCACAGTGCGCCGGCGGCAGTCATGATGGCCATGACCTGTGCGCTTTTCCGCTCCTACCCGCACCCCCCCGCCGATCCCGGTGGGCTGTTGTATTTTTTAAACGAGCATATGTGTAAAGTTGCTGATCCCAGCTTTGTCACGGCCTTGTATGTTGTTTACGACGCCGCAAGCCGCACCCTTAAGATTGCTCGGGCCGGCCACCCGCCGCCAATGATCTACCGGTCTGCTGAGAAAAAAGCGAGCGAGTATAAATGCGGTGGCGTGTTCCCATTGGGAATCGATCCATACGAACGGGTTCCGGTGACAGAAGCCGAACTGCATCCGGGCGATCGCATCCTGATGTATACCGATGGCATTACCGAACGGTTTAATACAGACGGGGAAACCTATGGGGAGGAGCGCTTATTGCGGCAGCTTGAAGCCGGTGGTGATCTTCAGCCCCAGGAGCTGCTAACCGCAATCATGCAGGATGTCAACGCGTTTGCCAACGGGCGTCCGGCAGATGATGATCAGGCGCTATTGCTGGGGATCGTTCGGTAGACGCAGCTGCTTTAGAAAGCACTTCCTAAAGATTCAAATCTAATAGCTCAGACCTAAACGCGATTGAACCGCAGAACACCGAACAAGGAATATCGAATGTCGAAGTAATGCAGAATCAGTGACTTCTTACTTCTACATTCCTTGTTCGATATTCAAAAAGCCTTCAGCATTATTAACTCCCTAAAACCTTCCACTGGCAAACCGGTTAACCGATCCCGGCTATTTTCCCAATTTGGCGATCAATTTGGCGATGCCCTCGAAATCAAAATCATCGGCGAGTAGAATGCATCGAGCGCTGAATGCTTCAAATGCGCCGGATTTTGATTTTAGTTCCTGCGCAATGGATTTGATCTGAGTGACATCTCCCATTTCAACCGGCTCTTTGAGCAGATCGGCGGCTTCTTTTGCCAGTTGCGGTGTGATGGACGCTATGAGCTCTTTCGATGGCGCTGCGGGTGTTTGCTCAGGCGCGGGGCCTAAGCTTTGAACCGCCTTGAGCGCCCGATGGATGGCCGTTTCCAGATTTTTAAATCCTGCGTCGAGCTGTTTTGGAGATGCGACCGGTTTTGGATCGCCTTTGATTAATTTTTCGAATTCCACTGCGGCGGCCTGAAGCTCGGTAGCTGCCAGATTGCCGGCCAGGCCCTTGATGTTGTGAACCAGGCTGTGAGCCTGTTTTAAATTGCCGGCGGCGAGGGCTTTCTGGATGTCGGCTGCGACTTCGGTGTACTTGACACCAAAATCCAGCAGCAGTTTGCGGTAGAGCGTTTGATTGCCCTGCAGCCGGTTGAGGCCCTCGGCCAGCTCAAAGCCCGGAAGGGTTTCCGGTAATTCCTGCGATTCCGGTTTGGATACACCGGCAGACGGCTCCGGGGCTGAAATATCTGCGGGCGTATCTTTTGCGCGCTCCTGCGGCGACCCGATCCATTTTTGCAATTCGCCAAACAGCTGATCCGGATCGATGGGCTTGGTGACATGGCCGTTCATGCCGGCGGCCAGGCTTTTTTCCTCATCTCCGGCCATGGCGTGTGCCGTCATTGCAATGATCGGTACATTTCGGATTTCGGATTTCAGATTTCGGATTTCCCGCGTGGCGGCATATCCGTCCATGACCGGCATCTGGATGTCCATCAGGATGACATCATAGGGCCTTTCTTTGAGCATCTCGACCGCCTGCCGGCCGTTATCGGCCAGGCTGACAATCAGGCCGGCACCCTCAAGGATTTCTTTGGCCACCTGCTGGTTAATTTCGTTATCTTCGGCCAGCAGGATCTGGGCGCCGCGGATCTGTTCAAAGGCTTCAGCCTTATCCTGCTCCCGGTTCAGCCGGGATGTCTCGGATACCTCCTCCCCGTTAGCCTGCATGATCGTGTCAAAAAGCACCGACGGGCTGACCGGCTTGAGCAGAAAACCATCCAGACCAATTTTTTCGGCCTTTTGCATGACCTCTTCGCGGCCGTAGGCGGTCACCATAACAATATGGGGAACATGGCTCAGTCCGGCATGCTGCTTGATACGCCTGGAGGCTTCGATGCCGTCCATGCCCGGCATCTTCCAGTCCATGATGACCAATTCAAAGGGCTTGTCTGTATCGGCTTTTTCAACTTCGGTAATACCTTCCCGGCCGCTTGCCGCCAGCGTCACCTCAAAAGACAACGATTCCAGCATATCCCGCAAAATATCTCTGGAAGTGGGATTGTCATCGACCACCAGCACCTTTATGCCTTTTAGATTCGGTGCCGGAGCAAATCTTTTTTTGATATCTTCGCGGCCCAGACCGAAGGCGGCCGTAAAGCTGAAGGTGCTGCCCTGGCGGGGCTCGCTCTCGACCCAGATGTCCCCGTCCATCATGTTTGCCAGCTTCTTACTGATGGCCAACCCCAATCCGGTGCCGCCGTATTTGCGGGTGGTGGAGGTGTCGGCCTGGGTAAACGACTGAAACAGACTGCCGGCCTGCTCTTTGGTCAGCCCGATACCGGTATCACTGACTGCAAATTTTAACGTGACCCGGTCTTCGGTTTGATCGACCAATTCGGTGGAAACGACGATTTCGCCCGATTCGGTGAATTTGACGGCATTATTGGCCAAATTAATCAGGATCTGTCCCAGGCGTAAGGGATCACCGACTAAAAAGCGCGGCACTTTCGGGTCTGTGGCGAACAGCACCTCGAGGTCCTCTTTTTCCTGAGCCTTAACGCTGACGAGATTACCCAGATTATCGAGTACATCATCCAGGTTAAAATCCACCGCCTCCATGTCCAGTTTGCCGGCTTCGATTTTAGAGAAATCTAAAATGTCGTTGATAATACCCAGCAGCGAATTGGCCGACGACTGGATTTTGTGCAAATAATCCTGCTGCTTGGGAGTCAACTCGGTTTTCAGCGCCAGATGGGTCATGCCGATAACCGCGTTCATGGGGGTGCGGATCTCATGGCTCATATTGGCCAAAAAATCACTTTTGGCTTTGTTGGCCTCGTCGGCAATATGTTTGGCTTCAATGAGTTCATCTTCCATGTGCTTGCGTTCGGTAATATCGCGCAACGACTCGATGGCGCCGGCCACCTCCCCGGCGGCATCGTAAATCAATCCCGCCGTTCCGGACAGGTATACTTCTTTTCCGCCCAGACGGGGGTGATAGGATTCGGAAACGAGGCACTGGCCCTCTTTTTTGACAGACAGATATTCTTTTTCATATTCCGGCTTCCAGTCTCGAACCAGATCGATCAGAATGGGGCGTCTTTCACCGTAAAAAGGCAGAGCATATTCGTAATTGCCTTTGCCGACCATCTCATCCGCCTTTACGCCTGTCAGATTTTCCATGGCTTGATTCCAGGTAACCACCGTGCCTTTATTATCAACGACCATGGTTGGGTCCGGCAGAAAGTTGATGATCTGGGACAGGCGCTGCTCGGAATTTTTGATGGCATTCTGCTTTTCTTTTAATTCGGCCGTGCGCTCCTCAACCAGGTCCTCGAGATGATCGCGATGTTTTTTGAGTTCAGCTTCCGATTTCTTTAGCGCCGATTCCGCCTGGTTGATGGAGCCGATCATTTCATTAAACGACTGCGCCAGGCTGCCGATTTCATCATTGGATTTTATGTCGATCCGGTAATCGAGCTCACCGGTTTGCTTGATGTGATCGGTTCCTGTGTTAAGCATTTTTAAGGGCTTGATGACAAAACGCTGCAGACCCATCAGCGTCAGAACACTGAGCAGCAAAAGCGCAACAAACAGCGCCGTTACAATTTTTAACACAAACACCCAGACAGCTCTGTTGATTTCAGAGACCGGGACAACGGCCGCCAGCTTCCACTCCAATAGCGGCGAGGTGTAATAAAAGGCATACCGCTCCTGCCCATCCCTTTCAAAGACAGTAAGCCCGTCGATATTGGTATACAGATCTTCGAACAGCTGGGGATCCGTCTTTTTTAGACTGGTAAAAAGCGCCGATGGATTCGGGCTTGCCAGAATGGTGCCTTTCTCGTCGGCCAGGGCCACATAGCCGTTATAGTCCAGTTTGATATTGGAAATATACTGAGTCAGCTCCTTCAGAGTGATTGCGGTGCCTACCACCCCATAAGCGCTTCCTGCAGCATCAACCAGGGCTTTGACAAATCCAATGCTGATATCAGGGCTGGTGACCGAGCGAAACGGTGGGGTCCGGACCACCATTCCGGGATTTTCGATGGCTGAAGTATACCAGGGCCGGGTTCGGGGATCATAGCGGGTGGGCCGGGGGCGTTCGTGCGAACGCACAAAACTGCCGTTTTCACGCCCCATATACACCGAGTGGACATAGGGATGGGTTTTGCGGTAACCGTTAAAAATGGAAATGATGTGCTGCTCCAGCTCACCGTATTTATATTCAAATGTGTTTTCATCAGCCTCCAGAAAGGAGGTAAAATTGTCATCTTCGCGGGAGCGCACGAAATCATTTTGCGCAATAGCATCCAAATCATGCTCCATACCCTTGATCAAGCGACTCAACCCGAAATCGATGTGTTTGAGCTGCTCCTCGTAGTTTCTGGCGATCCGCTCGATGGTGGCATCTTTTAATGCCGTTGCCAGAAAGCTGCCGATCACCAGCATAATAAACAAAGCAGCACCGGCGTACAGCAGCAAGAGTTTATACTTGAGCTTCATTGCAATTCCCTTAAGAAATAATGTGCTAAAATTAAAAATGATCTAACCCGCCCGCCTCGCCTTGCTCGCATGGCGGGCGTGGAATGCCTAAAATTGAGGTATTCTATCTTTTATAAAATAGATGGAGCGTAGCGACACAATAATTTTAGGCACTTTAGATCATTTTAGGCATTTTAGGCACTTTTTACTTTAGAGCTTCTTTGGAGGCTCGTTTTTTATTTATATTTGAAACGCAGAGCTTTATTTAAGTTGAGCGATTGCCGAGGTTGCCGCAGCTACAAGGCAGATGTTGTTCCGCTATAGTGTGCTATGCGGGACAGCATCTAACGCATTAGATGCGGCAAGATCGGCAAGCCCGCAGGGTTTCAAATTTAAAAATATAAGATGGATAGAATTTTTCATGAAAAAAAGATTTGGCCCTATTTTTAAATTTGAAACGCTCAACTTAAATTATTTTTGAGTGAGAACTTCAACCCCCGTCCAATCATCCGGGACGCCGTTAACCATGTAGTTGGCGGAGCGTTTCAGATAAATGCGGGCGGCACGATCCTCCGGGTGTTTTTGCAGCACCTGGTTAAACTTCACACTGGCTTCGGAGAATTTGTGGTCATAATACAAACAAAGACCCTGTTCAAAATCATCTTTGGTCTGTTCTTTTAATTCAATGACTGCCGGCGGATCGCCGTCAAAGATCTCATGCACCGAAACCGGGTCTTTTTTGCCCTTGACCTGAACCTTGTCGACGAAACGATGTTTGTATCGGTCGGGATCTTTGAGCTGTGTCAGCGTTGGTTCGCTGATGCTGATCGAAGATCCGTATACGCGGGTCAGCCCTTCAAGGCGCGAGGCCAGATTAACGGCATCGGCCACCACAGTGCCCTGCATGCGCTCTGCGTGGCCGATAATGCCGAGCATCAGATCTCCTATGTGCAGCCCCACGCCGATACCGATGGGCTGAAAGCCTTTTTGTTGCCGGTCCCGATTGTATTCGGAAACGGCCGCATGCATCGCAACCGCTGCCCGGACGGCGTCATCAGCTGATTGCGGGAACAGCGCCATCATGCCGTCACCCTGAAAGTTGTCGATAAACCCATGGTGAGCGTTGATTACCGGGCTGACGCGGTTTAAAAAGGCATTGATAAAATTAAAGCTCTCCTGGGCGGTCATATTTTCTGATATGGAGGTCCACCCGCGGATGTCGGAGAACATCACCGTCATCTGCTGTGCGATTTGATCCCCCAGTTCGACCTCCAAAATACTTTCCTTTTTCAACAAACTTAAAAACTCCCGGGGGACAAAACGTTGGTAAGCCGTGTTTAACTGCACAAGCTGAGCAGTGCGTTTTTTGACGCGCTCTTCCAAAAGGTCGTTGGCCTCCTGCAGTTCCCTGTTTTTTTCATCCAGGGCTTTTTTTAGTCGATAAATGGTTAGATGGGTACTAACCCTGGCAATGACCTCATCGGGCTGAAACGGCTTGGTGACATAATCCACCGCTCCCAGATCCAGGCCCTGCACCTTGTCTTTGGTGTCGGTCAGGGCCGAAAGAAAAATGACCGGAATCTCCGCTGTGGCCGGGTCGGCTTTTAAGTGTCGGCAAACTTCGTAACCATCGATCTCCGGCATCATGATATCGAGCAAAATCAGGTTCGGCCGGGCCTTGCCGGCAATGGAAAGGGCAGCTTTGCCGTCTTTGGCAATCAGCAGTTTATAACCGCGACCGTCAAGGGTTTCAAACAGCAGTTGAAGATTGGTGGGGTTGTCGTCCACCAGCAGGATGGCTTCTTCTGCGGGATTATCTGGGTTCATTCGTCATGCTCCAGGGTTCAAAAAAAACTTGATGTCAGGTGCCAAGTGCAGACATCCATTGCTGCTGGCTTCTCGCTTCTTGCTTCTGGTAGGAGGCAGGGAATCAGCAGCCAGCGACCAGGAACCAGTAGCATTGTGTTGTTTAACTGAACTCAATTGGAATCGAGCATACACACTGGTGTTGTAATTTGTTTGTAGCGCTTTATACTAAGATGATACTTCTTTTAAACCGTCTTCAATGCTATCTTTGATCGGAATCATGGCGGTAAAACCGCTGACCTCAAAAATTTCATGAACGTATTCTTTCAGGGCGGCAAGCGCCACTTTGCCCTCCCTGCGGCGGATTTCCTTGGCAGCTCCCAGGATAACGCGCAACCCGCCACTGCTGAGGTACTGCAGCCCGCTTAAGTCAAAGAGCAAGCGATTTTGATCTCCTTCCAGCGCCTTGTTGATTTCCGCTTCAGCAACCGTTGCATTGGAGGCATCTAAGCGGCCGTCGATCGCAATAATTAAAACCCCGTTTTCCACCCTGTTGCTAATATCCATTTTTTGCTCCTTTACTCCCTCAATAAAAATCTATCATTATTTAAGTATCTTGTACTTTTTCAACACCACAATGTCAATATGCGATTAAAGGTGCATGGTACACGACCACGGCGCAAAGCGCATTGAGTTCGGCATACGGCTCAGGGCATACGGCGCACGGGAAAACAAGAAGAAGCGAAGGATTGCGGCGTGGGGGGTGATGGTTTTCTGAAAAATTGCTTTAATTAAGCTTCGTTAGCCTTCCTTTCGTTTGTCTTTTGAGTGCCAGGGCCAGCAGATTGACAAGCACGTTGACCGCAAAGGGTTTATCAATGAATTGATCGATGCCGCTGCGAATGGCTTTAGCAATCATGCGTTCATCGCGGTAGGCGGTAATCAAAAAGCGGATGGCATCCGGGTGGGTGACGGCGGTCAGCTTTAAAAAATCCAATCCGTTGATGCCGGGCAGGCGCAAATCACTGATGATGATATCAAATGGCTTGTCTTTGAGGGCCCGCAGGCCTTCTTCAGCGCTTTCGGCCACATGCAAACAGCAGCCTTTGGTTTTAAAAGCCAGCTCAAGGGAGTTTCGGATAAACTCGTCGTCATCGACCAGCAGGGTTTTGACCTGCTTTAGCTCATCGAATGCATTCATTTTCGCTTCTTTCGCCATTCGTAATTTTTTTCTATCTTTTTGGTTTTATAGCGATTGTCAAAAAAACGTTCCGTTTGCGGAAGGTTTTTTTGCTACAACCGCTTATGCCGCCATCCTTTTAATCGGAACGTATTTATGACAAGCGGTATAGTTCCTGTTCACATTAATTTTTATTCCATTTGCCTCTGGCTCCTGGCTTCTTGCCGCTGGCATGAACCTCAGCGCTCAGCACCCAATCTTTTTCCTTGCGCCGTGAACCTTGCACCGTGTGCCAGCCCCATAATACCGCAATGATTGTTAAAAGCACCCAAAGCATCCAAGATAACTGCGTTGCTGGTTTGGTGGCCGTAGAGATAAAACACGCCGCGACCTCAGGGAGTGCCGCTGCTGCGGGTTTAACCGCCAGAGACTGCACGCTTTCAAAGCCGGCCTCATCAACCGCGCTGACTGCATAGTAGCTGCCACCGCCGCCGCTGCTGCTGTCGGCCGCCATGCCGGTGGCGCCCTCGCTGTCGACAAAAAACGTGTCGGCGATAAGACCGATGTTGATTTTGCTAAAGGGCCCCGCAGCAGAGGCGGCACGATAGATATGGTAGCCGGCCACCGGGTTGCGGTTGCAATCGACGACCGCATCCCAGTGGATGTGCACGCCGTCTTCTTTGCGTTCCACCTGCACACCGCTGGGCACATGCGGCAGGGGGATTTTCAGCGTGGTGGCCGGATCCCCGAACAGCAAAAAGGTATCACTGACATGCTCAAAAGAGGTATCGCCGTTGG
>JASFGN010000051.1:0-9885 GCA_050123735.1 Desulfobacterales bacterium
CGCGATATCGGCATGCCCCTGGCGCACGTCGCCGAAGGTTTCCTTAAAATAGTCGCATTGCACATCCACAATGACCACGTCGGCCAGGCTCAGCGCATCATAGGTATAGGTGGCGATCAACGTTTTTTTCTGCTTCACACAGCGCTCGATCAGCGGCGCGACTTCGGGGTCTTCAGCTTCAACCGGTGCAATGCCTCTGTTAATATAGGGTATTTTCCAGTACGATCGCGTTGACGGGCGCTGCATGCCGATCACAAATTTGTTGGGTTTGCCGTCGGCATCAACCGAGTCGGCCACCACCCCGGCCATCACCGCCCCGACAAAGCCCACCCCCATCACCACCACGATTTCTTTGCCCTGCAAACGCTCCTCTTTGACCTGGCGCTGGAGGCGTTTGTATTCCTGTTGATATTCTTTTTCCTCGGGTAGCTTGAACACCTCACCACGCGGGCAAACCGAAACCGGTCCATCTGTACGCGTATCCCGCTGCTGCTTCGAAACCTGCATAAATGTTCTCCGTTCTCATTTGAAAGGTTTAAATTTTTACGGCATTTCAATTGATTACCAACTTTTTTAGGATTCTAACATATGCAACGCATAAAGCAAAGATAAATTGCGATCGAGCAGCAACGACACCAGATGGTCTATCCCTATAAAATATAATTATTTCAATATATTGAAATCAATAATTGCTTTTTGGTATTGAAAGACAGTTCAAGATATGATCTAATATGGACAGCTGGTACCAATTGCCAGGAAAGGTGTAATCGTACAATAGTCTAAGAAAGGAACCGAGTTTAATGGCACGCATACTGATTATCGATGACGAATCCCAGATTCGATCGATGCTTCGATTGATGCTGGAAAGGGTCGGCTATGAGGTTATTGAGGCCGCTGATGGCATGGAAGGCATCCGGCAGTATAGAGACAACCCCGCTGATTTGATCATCACCGATCTGATAATGCCGAACAAAGACGGCATTGGTATGATCATCGAACTCAAAAAAGAGTTTCCTCAAGTGAAAATAATTGCTATGTCCGGAGGCGGTGTAAACCGGCCCGAGGGCTATCTGGATGGCGCCAAAAAACTGGGCGCCACGCGTACACTGACAAAACCGATCGATCGAGAGGAAATGCTTAACGCCGTAAAGGAGACCTTGAAAGCCGACGCTGTTTCTGCTGAGCCGTCAATGTGATGTCGCCAGCCTCTTTTGAAATTATTCCCATTCGCGTTACAGTTATAGATTTATGTCATTTGGGTTGCGGTAATATTTCCAATATGGTTCAATAACGGTTGCCGGGAGTTCTGGGGGCCGAAGTTTTGCCCGGCAGTCTCACCCCGCTTATAACCAACTCCATTCACAGTCGGTAACAAATGTGTTGCCTTTGCAAATTTTTCCGGATTATACTAAGTGCTTATGCAGGCATTTCAACTCCAGGGCTGCACCTGCTGTGTCGTTGGAGGAACTCATCAGTGAAAAGATTGTGCATCATACTTGGCCTCATCATTCTGGTGCCGCAGCCGGGCAAAGCCGATATCATTTTTTTTAAAGATGGGATGAAAACCATCTGTCAGGAAAAAGCCTGGGAAGAAGGCCAGGAGGTCAAATGTGAATATGAAGGCACGGTATTGACCTATCAAAAGAAAGATGTTCTCCGTATCCAGCAGATCAGGACCGAAAAAAAGGTGCCGCCGGCTGAACCCGCAAAAACGTCTGAACAACCGGCTGCAGTGGTGGCAACGCCTGCTCCTGATGTTGAGCCATCTGATACGCGGCCGAAACCACCCGACAAAAAAGATTTAAAAGCCCTGCCGGTTCAGCCGACCGGTGTATCCAAAGCCGAAGGGCTTGAATTCTATAATCCGAGAAGGCCGCAGAAATACTGGACCAGCGCTGTTTCCAAACACCAAACCTTTAAAGAGGCCATTGCGGCATTGGCCGAACAGTATGATCGCAGTCCCGATTGGATTCAGCAGCAAATGGGCGAAACCAACGACCTCGATGAAATTCATCGGAATCTGGCCCACAGTAAATTAAATGCGCAGGTTGAAACACAAGCGCAGACTGAAAATAATGTATCCGATACGCTTTTTTACAACCCGCGCAGAGCGAACAAGTACTGGACCAGTACAACCGCAAAACACAAAACCTTTAAGGACGCGGTGGCGGCATTATCGGTGGAGTACGGTCGTTCTCAGCAGTGGGTAGAGCAACACATGGGAGCGTCGAATAATCTGGACGAGATTCATCAAAATCTGAGAAACCAAAAATTGTCGGAATCATCTCCTTAATGGATGATACGGGCAGGGCCTTCACCTCGATGTTTGCCCAGTGATGAACTTCAAGGCATTTGCTGCCTTTTTGAGCAAACACCATGGCCTTTTGGGGCAATTGGCAGCTTCAGCGCAGAATGCCGAATATTGACAATTGAGCCGTTTTCCTGTACGATTTGATTAAATTATATTGTAATATAGACTATTTATAAAACTTCCGGGTATTATTTTTCGCAGCAGCTTTTGTTGGTTGCGATTTTTTTGAAAGGGCCGGTTCTTATGATTTCTTTCAATCGCGATGTGGTTGCACTCGTTCGGATTTTTGCAAGCTGTCTAACGGCCGGGTTCCTGATTTTTTTCATATCTTCTTTATCGGGCGAGGACCTGATTAAAAACAACAGCACCGTCTCTGATTTAGACAGGATATTATCTGAAATTACAGTTGAACTGGATGGTGGCATCGATGACCGCATCAGGCAACTGGGAGAAGTTCCTGCCATCAATCCTTATAAAAAATTCTACTGCGCCGAACTTGCAAAAGAGATTCATGAGGTCTCCTATTTAACGGAAAAACAAAAAATCCTGTTTGATGCTTACAATGTCCGCGATTTCGAAAACAAATCAAAGCGTCTGGTCCGTTTTTCAGAAACATCGAATATGGACGCCCTGATGAATGAGCTGGAAATCGTAAAAAGAGAGCTGAAAAATTCTGTTAACCTGATTGATAAAAGACGTAAAAAACTCATTCGTCAAAGGACAGCCTATATTATCCTGTTTTTCGTGCTCTGGATTGCCATCTATTTCTATTATAGTCGCGGATTTTTGAAGCGATAGGCCAGTTGTAAATTTTATTTTAATGCTTCGTTGAAAATAACAGCATTTCGATTTCCAGATTTGCTGCTGTCAAAACGGGCAGTTGAAGCCGATTTATTATGTACCAATCCTTTTACAATCTGAAAATTAAGCCGTTTCAAATTACGACGGACCCCAAATTCCTCTGGCTCGGTGAGAAGCATAAAGAAGCCCTGGCCACGCTCAAATACGGCATCCTTGAAGACAAGGGGTTTCTCTTGCTCACCGGCGATGTGGGTACCGGCAAAACCGTTTTGATCCATGCTTTAATGAAAATTATTGATTTATCGGCCATCGTGGCCACCGTCCCGGACCCCGGACTCAGCAATATCGACTTTTTTAACTTTCTTTCTGAAGAGTTTAAGATGAACCGGCGCTTCGATAGCAAGGGCGATTTTCTGATTCATCTAAAGCACTTTCTTTTGAATGCCTCTTCTGCAGACAAAAAGGTCCTGCTGATTATTGATGAGGCCCAAAGGCTAAACCATGAGTTGATCGAGCAAATCCGGCTTCTGTCAAACATCGAGATGGATAACCGCAAATTGATCAACATTTTTTTTGTCGGACAGAGTGAATTTAACAATATGCTCAGCGAGGAACGTCACAAAGCTGTTCGGCAAAGAATTAGCGTTAGCTTTCATCTAAAACCATTGTCCGAACAGGAAACCCGCCAGTACATCATGCACCGCCTCAATGTCGCCGGCTGTAAAAATGAACTTTTCAAACCCGAAGCGTTACGCAGAATTTATGCATTTTCCCGCGGTTATCCCCGACTGATTAATATCATTTGCGACCACGCCCTGCTTACCGGCTATTCCGGCGGCAAAAAAGGAATCGACGCCGGCGTCATCAGGGAATGTGAAAAAGAACTTAAAATCCCGATCGAACAACCTGAAAAACCGAAAAAGGAAGCCGAATTTTTTGAGCCCAGGGAAGAAAATCCCTTCAAGGTGCTTCAAGACCAATCTGCGGGAAAACGCGTCGGATATTTTGCGGTTATTATTTTGTTGCTCTTGGCAACCGGTTATTTTTTATTTACAATGCAATCGAAGGATGAACCCCGCTGGAAAATGGAGGAAATCGCGCCGCAATCCTATGACTCCCCGACGCTAAAAGCCAAAGAAGACTTCGTCCCGGGTGTCGTCGGTGAAACAGACGATGATAAAGATCAACTGAAGATCGAAGACTTTGATAAGCAGGTCATAGAAGACAAAGAAATCGCAGCACCGGCGCCGTCGAACTTGCAGAATAAAACAGAAGACGCTGCCACGATTCCAAAGGTTAAGCCATTTCCAGATCGAAAAATCATTATTTATTTCAAACACAACTCCAATGATCTGCCGGACCAGGCTTACGAAATGCTCGACCGCATCGCCGGCTTCATGGTCAGCAACCCGGGTGCCAGCATTAATATCAGCGGTTATACGGACGCATCCGGTGCCTACAGCTATAATGTGAGCGTTTCGCAGTTCAGGGCCAACATGGTCAAAGGATATCTGGTGGGCAAAGGCGTTGATCCACTGAAAATAGAAGCATTGGGATTGGGCCCCAAGAATCCGATTGCCAGCAATGATACTGAAAAAGGCCGACAGGCAAATCGCCGGGTGGAAATCGAACTGAATATCGACAAACCATAGCCCGGCCTCTTCACTTACCCATAATCCGCATTATGCAGCGGCGCTCTTCAACAATTTTTCCGGTTGACCGTTTCAGCCCGTTGAGCCGGTTGGGCGCGCTAAAAAGACATATTTTCTAAGCGCCAAACGGGCCAGCGATTAACGGGTCCAACCTAAGGACGCTTACCAAAATTAAATTCGGATTTTAACAATTTTAATGTTGAGGCGCTCACCGTGAGCTCAGCGATCTCTTCGGCAGAAACCCAGCGTGCCTCAACCGCATCATCCCCTGCCGAAAGCTCACCGGAAACATAATCAGCCAACAGGTCAACAATGACGTAATGAAAGCGTATGCCTTCACTTTCATCCCGTTCGATGACATCGAAGGTGTATATGGGTTTGGCAGCCCGGATCCGAATGCCGGTCTCTTCCCAAATTTCCCTTTCAGCGGCCTGCTGCAGCGTTTCGCCAATTTCTACGCTTCCGCCGGGAATCGCCCAGTGATCCTTAGCGGGTGGTTGTCCGCGGCGAACAAGTAAAACCCGATCGTCCTTGAACACCACGGCTCCCACAGCCAAGCGGGGATGGTCGGGATAGTCATTTCTGGATTTGCATCGTGGCTTTTTCAATATTCAAAGATTCCTTCTATCGATGAACCATCGACCATTTCACTATATCCACCGGCCGTCCCCAGCTTTATGACCCTGAAGCCAGCCTTGAGCAAATATTTCATAGCGAGGTATCCGGTTTTTGTCAAAGTTTGCCAGTATGAATAATCAAGAAATAAATCAGGCATGCAATTAAATTCGATCGACCGCCATTATGGATCCTTGACAGCAGTCGGTCATTACCCTATGGTCCCAAGACTTGAATCCGTTTGTTATTTTTGAAGGGACGCCTTATGAATTTCCAATCTAAACTGCCGGATCTCGAACTCACCATTTTTGCAGTGATGACCCAACTGGCGATTGAGCATGGTGCCATAAACCTATCCCAGGGATTTCCAGATTTCGATACGTACCCTGAACTGATTTCTCTGGTGGATAAATACATGCGTGCGGGACATAACCAGTATGCCCCCATGCCGGGCGTGATGCTCTTGCGAGAGCGAATTGCCGAAAAAGTTTATGCCATGTACGGCGCTCAATACAACCCGGCAACTGAAATTACGGTGACCTCAGGTGCCACTGAGTCAATTTTTGCCGCCATTACTGCCGTCGTCAAAAAAGATGATGAAGTTATCATAGTTGAGCCGGCCTACGATGCCTACGCCCCGATTGTACAGCTCAGCGGCGGCATTCCCGTTTACCTGCAATTAAAATTTCCAGATTACCACATGGATTGGAATGATTTTGCCAAAGCCGTCAACAGCAAAACCAAGCTCATCATTTTGAATTACCCGCATAACCCCACCGGGGCTGTTCTCTCACAGGAAGATATTTCCAACCTCGCCCGGATCGTTGAAAATACCCAGACACTTATCGTCAGCGACGAGGCCTATGAGCACATTGTCTTTGACGGCCTGCGACATGAAAGTATCGCCAGACATCCCCGGCTGGCACGGCGCAGTTTTGTAATTTTTTCTTTTGGCAAAACCTATCACACCACCGGCTGGAAGATCGGCTACTGTCTGGCACCCGAACACCTTTCAAGCGAACTTCAGAAAATTCATCAATATTTGACCTTTGCATCAAACACCCCGATCCAGCTGGCTTATGCCGAATTTATGCAAAACAAGGAGCTGTACCTGGATTTACCTGGATTTTATCAACAAAAACGGGATCTGTTTTTGGATTTGATCGCCGAATCCCGCTTTCGGCCCCTGCCCTGCAAAGGAACCTACTACCAGATGCTGGATTATTCGCAAGTTTCTGACGAGCCGGATCTCGTTTTTGCCAGGCGCTTAACCATTGAGCATGGCGTAGCCGCCATACCGCCGTCGGCGCTTTACCACCAAAAGGATGATCATAAGGTGCTGCGGTTTTGTTTTGCCAAAAAAAAGGAAACCCTTGAAAGGGCGGCCGAAAAATTATGCCGGATTTAAACAATAAAACGCAGCCAAAATCGATGAAAATGCGGGCTCAACAGGATCTGGAACGAGCCATCCTGCACGGCATCGCCAGTGAATGGGAGGCCGCGCGGCTTTGTCTAAAACCGGATGTGCAGCCGCTGATCCGCAAACCGACGTTTGCCCTGGCGGATTTGAAAAGCCAGTGGGGAAACTGGTCTGCGGCAAATCGTCAAATCTCCATCAGCCGCCAGCTGGCGCTCAATTATCCCTGGGATTCAATTCGCGATGTGCTGCTGCATGAAATGGCCCATCAAATTGCGAATGAGCTGTTTAACGCATCTGTCCTTGCACCACACGGATCGGCCTTCCACACGGCCTGCGAACTGCTGCGAATTGAGCCGGCAGCTTCAGGTGATTACCAGCCCCTTTACGATCGCCTGATGAACGATCATACCGGCGTTTACGATAAACGCATGCTGAAGATCAAAAAATTGCTGGCGCTCGCGGAAAGCAAAAATCGCTTTGAAGCCGAAGCAGCCATGACCAAAGCCCACGAACTCATAGCCCGGCATCATATCGAGCTCAACCAGCACCTGGACAAACGCCAATTTTTGAGCATCTTCATCGGCTCCCCTGCCCTGCGTCATCCCCGTGAAGATTACCATCTGGCCAATTTGCTGCAGGATTTTTATTTTGTCTCCGGTATCTGGGTGCCGGCCTACGTGCTGGAAAAGCAAAAGATGGGCAGGGTTCTGGAAATCAGCGGCCCGGCCCATAATCTCAAAATGGCCGATTACGTCCATGACTTTATCCGAACGTTTATCGAGGCCCAGTGGTCGGTTTACAACAGGGGCAAAGGGTTGAATCGCTATCGCAGAACCGATTTTGCGGTGGGCATCATCGAAGGATTCAGAAAAAAGCTGGAATCAAATATCAACCACAGCAAGACATCGCCAAGCTTGCGGGCTCTCATTCGCAAAAAAGATCCCCGTCTGGAGCAGTACTGTCGATTCAGGTATCCGCACACCGCTTCCATCCAAAGAGCGGCATCCCGGCAGGATACCCGCGTTTTGAAGGACGGCAAAAAAGTGGGCCAAAAATTAGTCATTGCCAGAGGCGTCTGTGAGCACAAGACAGGAACGCCTCGGTTGATTACGAAGATCTAATTTAGGATCGATGCGTGTTGGGATTTTCTGCTGCGGCCGATGAGGTTTTCAGGGCCTGCGAGCCGGAAGACCCTGATACCACCCGAACCTCCAGCGGGCTGGTAGCGTCCAGATGCACATCACGCTGCGGAAATGCAATCGTGATACCGGCCTGCCGGAACTCATGATCAATGGCCCCATTCATGGCATGCAGCATCGGTATCCAGTCTTCAATACTTTTAATAAAGACGCGCAATTCAAAATTGAGCGAATTGTCGCCGAAGCTGAGAAACACCGCCTGCGGTGCCGGAGATTTCAATACCAGGGGACTGGCCCCAGCGATTTTCAGCAAGATTTGCTCCGCCAGCTCCGTGTCGGAGCCATAGGCGATGCCGACCGGAATCTTGATGCGAATGATGCTGTCGCTCAGCGACCAGTTGATCAACCGGCCGGTAATGAATTCTTTGTTGGGGACAATCAGCTCCTTGCGATCCCAGTCCAGAATCGTCGTTGCCCGTATCTGGATACGGGTGACTGTGCCGTGAATATCGCCCACGGTCACGGTGTCACCCACCGCAAACGGCCTTTCAAACAGCACGATCAACCCGCTGACAAAATTGGCGACAATTTCCTGCAATCCGAAACCAAGGCCCACGCCGAGCGCCGCAACCAGCCATTGCAGATTTGACCAGCGCAGACCCATAGCGTTGAGTGCAACCACAATACCGATGGCCGTCAGGGCATACCGCGTGATGGTTGAGTAGGCATAGCGGGCACCGGGATTCATCGGCAAGCGATTCAATAAGATCATTTCAAACAGTCCCGGCAGGTTGCGCACGGCAATGATAGTGACGGCAATCACAATCAGGGAAACGGCGATGTTGCCCAGTGTAATCGGAACCGTCTGTTGGGTGCCGTCGACTACCCGGGTGTAGCTCCACAGTTCAACATCCTGCAAAATCCCCAAAGCCGGTAAAACCGGCTCCCAGATCAGCCATAATCCAACCAGAAACAAGATGAAAAGCAGCATTTTCAGAAGGGTGCGCGTCTGCTCGTCGATGGTGCTCATGTTGACGACCGATTCCATCAGGGTTGCGTGATCATCGGTGGTCACTGCGCCTGCCGGTCCGGCGTCGCTGTCTGCTATTTTCTCTTTTTGCTGCTGTTGGGCCATCCGGGCTTTTTTCAACGCCAGCTTGCGGCGCGCTAGCATTAACCATCTGAGAACCAGATCATTAAACACGATCAGGGCAAATACCAGAATAATCGTCCAGCCGATCACAAAACGGATTTCAAGGGCCGAATAGTAGTATCCCAGGACCGTAAGCCCCAGGTTCAACAGCGGTAGCGCAACCAACAACGGGAACCAGACATAGCGCAGGCGGACCAGCCAGCTTTCGGGATATTTTTGAACCAGCACGGAGGTAATGCCGCCTTTGAAATGCAAAATCCGCGCGATAAAAATGGCGCCAGCAGCAAATTGGACGATCAGAGCAAGTTTGACCAGCGCATCCGAATATTGCATCTCCGGCACCGCTTCCATGGCGGCCACAAAAAAAGTGGCGGTCGCGACAACCGGAAAATACCAGCTGAAATTGCGCATCAGGATCCGGCGGGCCGGTTCCGGCCAGCGAAAGTGCACCTGAGCGAGGCCATTTTTACGACAGATATAGTAAGAAAAATTCAACAAGAGCAGAGTAATAGCGGCGTCCTTCAATCCGCTGATCAACGCCAGGGTAAACGACTGCGGCGCTCGCAGTTGGAACAGCAGCGCAGATGGGAATGCCACGATATAGGGCCAGGCAACAGTCAGCAGCACGGTTAGTCCCAAAGCGCCGAGGGTTAGCTTAAATGAATCCTGCAGCGGATGGTGTTGCACAATCTCGCTGATTTCCTTTAATTTGCGCCGTTCCCACCGCCTGAGATACAGCAGCATACCTGCGATCAAAACACCGATAAACCAGAGCGCCCCCTGTTGGCGCAATG